>NZ_JAGKJL010000083.1:0-35830 GCF_020329495.1 Bradyrhizobium australafricanum
GTATCTCTCCGGCGAAGGCCGCCTTGTGTAGTTTGCGAGGCGGCCTGAGGATTTGACCTTAAGTCTAGCTTTAAGGTCACGTCGGGAATGCAGGTCAATGTGTTGGGCGCCGAGCGTCGGCGGCGATGGAGTTACGACGAGAAGGTCCGCCTTGTCGAAGAGACCTTGCAGCCCGGCGAGACGGTCTGCGGGGTAGCACGCCGGCACGGGGTGGCTCATAGCCTGCTGTTCACCTGGCGTCGACAAGCGCGCCAGGGGCGACTGGGCGGAGATGCTGCGCCTGCTCTTGTGCCCGTCGAGATCACACCTGTAGCGGCTCCGATCTCGAGCGGCGCACCACAACTGGCGTCTTCACCGCCTGCGCAGCGTGCAAGGGCTGGAATCATCGAGATCGAGCTCGGGGCCGGTTGTCGTGTTCGCGTTGACCGTGACGTGGACGTTGAGGCGCTGCAGCAGGTTCTTGAGCTCTTGCGACGACGATGATCCCGATTCCGAGCGGCGTCAGGGTCTGGATCGCCACCGGCCACACCGATATGCGTCGCGGCATGCGAAGCCTGGCTCTCACGGTTCAGGAAAGCTTGAAGCGCGATCCCCATGCCGGCGATCTCTACATCTTCCGGGGCCGCAGCGGCGATCTGGTCAAGATTCTTTGGCATGATGGGTTGGGCATGTCGCTCTATGCCAAGCGCCTGGACCGAGGCAAGTTCATCTGGCCTTCGGCGTCGGACGGCGCGGTATCGATCTCAGCGGCGCAGATGGCCTATATGCTGGAAGGGATCGACTGGCGGAATCCACAACTGAGCTGGCGACCGAGAAGCGCGGGTTGAGCACAAAATCCAGCAGATTTTGCATTTTTGGGGAGTCCCAACGCTTCCAATCTGTGATTCACTGTGCCGCATGGATGCTGAGCGCGACGCTGTTCCGGATGACGTTGCGGCCCTGAAACAGGCGCTGGCGATCGAGCGCGCGAAGGCTTTGGAGGTCGCCGCTGAACTCGCGGTCGCCCGCGCGAAAGCGTCGGAGGACGAGGCGCTGATCGCCCAGCAGAAGCTGCAAATCGCCAAGCTAAAGCATCAGATCTACGGCCAGCGGTCGGAGCGTTCGTCGCGCCTGATCGAGCAGTTGGCGTTGACGTTCGAGGAGCTGGAAGCCGACGCCACTGAAGACGAACTAGCGGCGGAACAGGCCGTGGCCAAGGCGACGACGGTGCGCGGATTTACGCGTAAGCGCGGCGAACGCCAGACGTTCCCTGAGCATTTACCGCGCGAACGAGTGCTGATCGACCCGCCGACAGCTTGCGAGTGCTGTGGCGGCAATCGTCTGCGCAAGCTCGGCGAGGACGTGACCCGGACACTGGAAGTGGTACCGCGCCAGTGGAAGGTGATCGAGACGGTGCGGGAGAAGTTCTCCTGCCGCGACTGCGAGAAGATCAGCCAGGCCCCGGCGCCATTCCATGCCGTCGCACGGGGATGGGCCGGCCCGAGCCTGTTGGCCATGATCATGTTCGAGAAGTTCGGCCAGCATCAGCCGCTAAACCGCCAGGCCGAGCGCTACGCCCTGGAAGGCGTGCCGATCGCACTGTCGACCATGGCAGATGCCGTTGGGGCGGTCTGTGCGTCGCTGGATCCCCTCCTGCGCCTGGTCGAAGCCCATGTCCTGGCGGCCGAGCGCCTGCATGCCGATGATACGACCGTGCCAGTGCTGGCCAAGGGCAAGACCGATACGGCACGCTGCTGGATCTACGTCCGGGACGACCGGCCGTTTGGCGGCGCCGGCCCGCCGGCGGCGATGTTCTACTACTCCCGCGACCGCAGGGGCGAGCATCCCCAGACGCATCTGGCCCGGTATGCCGGCATCCTGCAGGCCGACGCCTATGATGGGTACAACCAGCTCTATCTGGCGGGACGCCAGCCCGGACCGATCCGGGAGGCCGCATGTTGGGTCCATGCGCGGCGCCCGTTCTTCGCTATGGCCGACATCGAAGAGAATGCGCGTCGCAAGGCCACCGGCAAGAAGGAGATCCCACTCTCGCCCATCGCGGTCGAGGTCGTGCGGCGGATCGATGCGCTGTTCGAGATCGAGCGCTCCATCAATGGCAGGAGTGCCGAGGAACGCGTTCAGGTTCGGCAGACGCTGAGCCGGCCTCTGGTCGAGGACCTTCAGGTCTATATGCGGGAGCAGCTCGCCAAGCTGTCCCGGGGGCACGACCTGGCCAAGGCGTTCAACTACATCCTGAAGCGATGGGCGAGCTTCACTCTCTTCCTGGAGGACGGGCGAGTCTGTCTCTCCAACAATGCCGCCGAAAGAGGCTTGCGAGGCATCGCTCTTGGGCGAAAATCCTGGTTGTTCTGCGGCTCTGACCGCGGTGGGCGGCGCGCGGCTTCCATGTATAGCTTGATCGTCACGGCCAAAATGAACGGCGTTGATCCGCAAGCATGGCTCACGGATATCCTTGCCCGCATCGCTGCCCACCCAGCTCATCGGCTGGACGAGCTGCTGCCCTGGAATTGGATGCCGGGATCAGCAATCTCTGCTCGAGCGGCATGACCACGCACGTCAACAAGGTTCATCACGTCACCATCATAACCCAGGTTGCAAAGGACCTCGGTGAAGACGAAGATTGGCTGCGCGACATTGCCATCGAAATGGAAATCGAGGACGGCCTGATCTGGGTCTATGGCGTCGGCGAAGATGGTGTTCAGGCGTTCACCGACTTTGGCATCGAAAACCTGATCGAGCTCGTCAGGTTCTACAAGGAAAACCCCAAGCTGCTCACGCGCTGGCAACGGGAATGATCCAACCAGCCTGCGGCCTACGCCGGATGCGTACGGCATGGTCGGGATGGCGTCGGAGCCTGCGCCGCCCAAACCGGCGCTACGCGTGGATACGACGTTTGAGGCGACCCCGTAAATCAACGGGGCATTGTTGACGACAGGAGGGAACCACATGGCGGCACGGCGTTAATCGTTAAAGTAGAGCAAATCGCACGGCTCTAGACGGCTGCGCAAATTTGCGGCAAATTGCATTCAATTAGGTTTAGAGGTTTGGCCGCCCGCAGTCTTGCGGACCAGGCGCCGAAGCCTCTCGAAGCTGAATATTGAAAGACAAGAAAAATTGCGAGCATGCGGAGTGCAGGGCCGCACGCGAAACGGGCAGGGTAATGGCGGTCGGAGTCTTTTCACGGTAGGCGTCTAATGGCACATGGGCGGCCTTTTGGCCGTGCGCCCCACGAATATTGCTGATGGGCATCGTGTGCGTGTTGTTGTGAATTGATTTTCGGGTGCGATCACGCCTGCTCTGCGTCGGCAGAGTTCAAGGAGTGTGTATTGAGTCGCATTGTTTCATCCCGAAGGTCCGACCAATGATCAACTGGTGCGAAGTCGAATCGCGTTCCCAAGGAACTTTAAATTCTGCGTCTACATCTCCTTCATGGTCAGCCGATTTTTCGATCGAGACCTCGCTCACCCCGGCCAATGATCCGCTGGCTTCGAGCCCGTCGGTAGCAACTGATGCGCCGATGGAAGCCGAACACGATCCGTCCGACATGCGCTCCTTGTCGCCGAGGCGCTATTTCGCTGTCACCTATCAATCCCATCACTAAATTCGAGGCCGTTCATCGCTCTCATTGAATCGCTGAACCATTACTTACACGCGAATTGTACGAACAGAATATTGAACGCATAAAGGCATTGCAGCTATGGCCACCACTCAGAACACCTCAGGCGGTACGACAACGTCGTTCAGCAATACGCCCCAGGCGGTTGACGATAGTTACAATTATTCAGCGAGCGTGTCGGGAATACTCATCTTGAATGTGATGGCCAACGATCTTGGTGGCGCCGCCAAGTCGCTGTGGTCCGTCGACAACGATCTTAGCGTCAGCGTTACATCGTCGAACGGTAAATACGCTCCAGCCGATCTCCTGACGAAAGACACAGTCTATTCAACCACTCTTGCGGGCGACGCAGGGACCTCCGATACGAGCCTGCTCGGTGCTAAAATCTGGATCAATTCGGACGGGACAATTGGATACGACGCATCGAGCATCTCAGCGCAACTTCAGGCGAAAGCGGCAGGCGAGACTCTTGTTGACAAGTTCACCTACGCCATTCGGCTGGGCAATGGAACGCTGAGCTGGGCGACGACTACGTTGACATTTACGGGGGTGAACGACGGTCCGGTGCTCTCCGCCGACGCCTCCGGGCCGCACAATATCACCGAGCTCGCCGGCCACACCGGCGATACGATCGATCACGACACGACGACAGGGACGCTAGCGTTCACCGACGCTGATCTTAGCGACACGCACGTGGTGAGCAAAAGTGATCCCAACTTTGCGTGGTCAGGCGGCCCGCTCACCGCGGCTCAGGTATCGGCGTTAACCACGGCAAGTTCGCTGACAGTGACTGAGACCGACAGCACGGGATCGGGCTCGGGTTCGGTCAGCTTCAGCTACAGCGCAATCGACCAGACCTTCGATTTCCTGGCTCAGGGCGAGACCCTGACGGTCACCTACAATCTGACGGTCACGGACAACCACGGCGCAAGCTCGACCAAACCCATCACGATCACGATCACCGGCACCAACGACGCGCCGGTGGTTGCGGCGGCGCTGACCTCGACGGCGGCGGAAGGTGCTGCGTCCTACCCGCTGAACCTGCTGAGCGGGGCGAGCGATCCCGACCACGGCGAGACGGCGACGCTGAGCGTTGCCGATGTGAGCTATGCGGTCGACGGCGGAGCCTCGTCTTCGACGGCGCCGGCCGGGGTGAGCCTGTCGGGCTCGACGCTGACGGTTGATCCGACCGACCCGGCGTTCAACAGCCTGGCGGTCGGCGAGCACATGACGATCGTGGTGTCCTACAATGTGAAGGACGCGCAGGGTGCGACGGTGGCGCAGACCGAGACGATCACGATCACCGGCACCAACGACGCGCCGGTGGTTGCGGCGGCGCTGACCTCGACGGCGGCGGAAGGTGCTGCGTCCTATCCGCTGAACCTGCTGAGCGGGGCGAGCGATCCCGACCATGGCGAGACGGCGACGCTGAGCGTTGCCGATGTGAGCTATGCGGTCGACGGCGGAGCCTCGTCTTCGACGGCGCCGGCCGGGGTGAGCCTGTCGGGCTCGACGCTGACGGTTGATCCGACCGACCCGGCGTTCAACAGCCTGGCGGTCGGCGAGCACATGACGATCGTGGTGTCCTACAATGTGAAGGACGCGCAAGGTGCGACGGTGGCGCAGACCGAGACGATCACGATCACCGGCACCAACGACGCGCCGGTTGCCAACGCCGACACTGGGACAGTCAATGAGGACGCGACCCTCACCATGCCTGCCGCGAATGGCGTGATTCAGGGCACCACGGGCGGATCGGTGGCTGATACCGACGTCGACAATGCAACCAGCACGCTGGTGGTCTCAGGCGTGGTTGCCGGAACGGGGTCGGTGACGCAGGGTGTTGGGGTGGCGACCTCGATCGCGGGCACCTACGGTCATCTGACGCTGAATGCGAACGGCTCGTACAGCTATGTGGCCGACACCGCTAACAGTCTCGCCACGGGTGTCACGGCGGTGGACACCTTCACCTACACGGCCAAGGACCCGGGCGGGCTAGTGTCCAACAGCACGACGCTGAAGATCACGGTGACCGGCACCAATGACGCCCCAGTTCTCGATCCGTCCAAAACGCCAGTGCTCACGGCCGAGAACCAAGGCAGCGGTGCTCCGGCAGGAGCTGTCGGTACGTTGGTCTCTAGCTTGGTGGATCTTAATCCACCCAGTGGTGGCTTGGACAATGTTACTGACGTCGATTCAGGGGCCGTGACCGGAATCGCACTGACGGGTACCGATACGAGCCACGGCACCTGGTTCTTTTCCACAAATAACGGCGCAACATGGACGGCTGTAGGAGCAGTGTCGAACACCACGGCCCTACTCCTCTCGGCGGACGCCAACACGCGGCTCTACTTCCAGCCAAGCGCGGGCTTTGCCGGAACAGATACGAATGCCATCACCTTCCGTGCTTGGGATCAGACCAGCGGCTCGAACGGAGTTAAGGTGGACACGTCATCCAATGGCGGTACGACGGCATTTTCGACAGCCATTGATACTGCGAACATCACTATCAATGCGACCGACACAACTCCGCCGACGGTGATATCGATTACGGGTGGCACCTCGTTGCCTGCGGGCAACAGCGAAACGATCACGTTTACATTCAGCGAAAAAGTGACTAATCTTACGCTTGGAGATATATCGCTAGCCGATAGCTCAAACGGCACCAGTTTGAGCAACCTTCAGTCCACGGATGGCGGGCTCACTTGGACAGCGACGTTCACCAAGGGCAGCTCCAATAGTACAACAATCAGCGTTTTCAACAGTGGCACTACGGCTGCCACGGATCCGTATTGGACCGACCTTTCGGGAAATCCCGGGACAGGTGGCGGATCTTTGACTATCTCGAAAAAAGCTCCTGCGGGTATTTCGGGGCAGCCGATTAATCTCGGTCTGGAACAACCCGAAGCAAACGACGCCGCTGTCTCAGTGACGATCACAAGCCTGCCAACGGGGTGGACCGTACCAAACGGCACCAAGCTTAGCGACGGTTCATTTGCCGTAACGGGCGTCGACTTAGGCGCGCTCACCGTTACGACGCCCCTTGAATTTGTCGGAGCCGCGGTTATCACCATTTCCGCCACCTGGGCCAATCCCGATGGTAGCTTTGACACAATTCTGGTTCGCGACAATGTCGAAGCGTACGCCCCGGGATCTCCAATTTTCGCCTGGTCGGGCGATGACCATCTGACCGGTTCAAGCGGCCACGATACCTTTGTGTTTTCGCAGCCGATTGGCAACGACGTCGTGCACAGTTTCGAGGTGTCCTCCGACGTCATCGACCTGATCAGCTATGGCTGGCAAAGTTTCGCGGACGTTCAAGCCCACACCGCGGACGACGCGCATGGCAATGCTGTGATCACGTTGGCTGATGGCCAAACGATCACGCTCGATGGCGTTCATGCATCGGATCTCACCGCCGCGAACTTCGAATTCGACGTGACGCCGACGGTCGAAAATCCCGGCCAGATGACAATCGGCGACGGCGCGATGCTGCCGCTGTCGGGCGTCATCCACAACACCGGCGAGATCGACCTGCAGGCCTCCGGCGACGACACGCTTCTCCAGATCATCCAGACTGGCATTACGCTCAACGGCGGCGGTCACGTGCTCCTGTCCGACGACGATCACAACATCATCGCCGGTACGGCCTCGAACGTCACACTCGACAACGTTGACAACGTCATCTCGGGTGCCGGCCAGATCGGGCAGGGCAGCCTGACGCTGAGCAACGAGGGCACTATCGATGCCACCGGCACCCATGCCCTTGTGATCGACACCGGAGCCAACGTGATCGCCAACGCTGGCACGCTGGAGGCAACCGGCACGGGTGGGCTGGTGCTCGCCAGTGCGGTGGCCAACAGCGGTGTGATCTGGGCCAACGGCGGCACGGTCACAGCAGAAGGCGACGTTACCGGCAACGGCAACGCCTTGATCAGCGGGGCTGGCACCATCGAGTTCGGGGCAGCTTCGGCAGCAGGTGTCACCTTCGACGCGACCGCCGCTGGCCACCTGATTCTGGATGATGCGTTCCACTTCTCCGGCACGGTGACCGGCCTCGATGGCAATGACGACATCGACATCAAGGGCATCAGTTTCGGCGCAGGCACCACGTTGAGCTTCACGGAGAACCAGGCGGGAACTGGTGGCACTCTGACGGTGTCGGACGGCGCGCATACGGCCAATATCGTCCTGCTCGGCCAATACGATCCGAATGGCTTTGCCGAGAAGGCCGACGCAACGAACGGCACGATGATTACTTACGATCCGCACCACGTAGCCTGAGGCGCGTGAACTCCAGGGAAGGAATGGACCGCGAGAGGAGCTGAACCCCGTAGATTTACCTTCCTGCCGTTTTTGCGCCGGCAGCGGCTTTGGTACAGCTGCCGCCTATGCTAAGTGGGACAGATTGAATGATTGATTTACTTGATCCTTTTGACTGTCGCCTATTGGCTGTCAGTCATCATTCTTAGGGATGGCTTCAGCCAGATTCCGCGTGAGTACCCTTCGCAAAAGGCCGGACGAAATCCGGGAGGCGCTGCAAGCCTGCCAAGGCTATTTTGTAACTGCGGCTATATTCAGCCTTGCCATTAACCTGCTGTACTTGGCCGGCCCGCTCTACATGCTGCAGGTCTATGACCGCGTGATCTCGAGCGGGAGCGAGATCACGCTGCTGATGCTGACGCTTGCGCTATTACTAGCGTTCATGGCGCTCGCAGGTCTCGACGCCGTGCGCGCTCGTGTTCTGACCCGCACCAGCATTCGCCTCGATCGGAAGATCGCGCCGCGCGTGATGACTGCCATCATTGACCATTCGACCAGGATCGGCGGTGCGCGCAGCCAGCTGCTACGCGATTTCGACACTTTCCGACAGTTCATCACCGGGTCCGGAATTCACGCGATCTTCGACCTGCCGTGGTCGCCGATCTACGTCGCAGTGATCTTCTGCTTGCACCCGTTCCTGGGCGCCTTTGCACTGGGATCTTCGATCGTTCTGGTGCTGATGGCCTTTCTTAATGAATGGATCGTCAAGCCTCCACTCTCCGAATCCGGCGAGGCGGCAAATCGAAACTACAGTTTCACCGAGATGAGCCTGCGCAACACTGAGGTGGTGCGCGCAATGGGGATGACCGCTGGTCTGTTGAAGCGCTGGAACCGCGACCGCGACCGCATGCTCGAGCGCCAGGTTGCCGCTAGCGATCGCGCGGCGGCAATGCAGAGCCTGATTCGTTTCTTGCGACTCTCGATGCAGTCCTTGATCCTCGGTCTTGGCGCCTATCTGGTGATCGAGCGGATGACCACCGCCGGTGCCATGTTTGCCGCCAGCATCCTGCTCGGCCGCGCCTTGCAGCCGATCGAACAGATCGTCGGATCCTGGCGCGGTCTCGTCTCGGCCCGCGGGGCATTCGTGCGGGTGCGCGAGCTGTTGGCCGTCAATCCGCCGCGCCAATCAGGACTGACGCTGCCGCGGCCTGAAGGCCGTCTTTCCGTAGAAGCGCTGTCCTTTGCTGTGCCTGGAACATCGAGGCCCATTCTGCGTGGGGTCACCTTCCAAGTCGAACCGGGCGAAGTGCTGGGGATCATCGGCCCCTCGGGGGCCGGCAAATCCACGCTGGCGCGCCATATCGTTGGCGTTCAGGCGCCATCCGCGGGTGCCGTCCGCCTCGACGGGTCGGACGTTTCGAGCTGGATCAGGTCGTCGCTCGGCGAGCACCTCGGCTATTTGCCGCAGGATATCGAGCTGTTTGCCGATACAGTGGCCGCCAATATCTGCCGGTTCAAGGACGGAGACGACAAGGACATCATTCTGGCGGCGCGAATGGCCGACGTGCACGAGATGATCCTGCGGCTCGTCGACGGCTACGACACCCAGGTCGGGGAGGGCGGGGCAATCCTGTCCGGAGGCTACCGCCAGCGCATCGGTCTCGCACGCGCGGTCTACGGCAATCCGAGCCTGGTCGTGCTTGACGAGCCGAGCTCGAACCTCGACTCGGAAGGTGACGCCGCACTCGCAGAGTGCATCACGGAGCTGAAGAAGCGCGGAACGACGGTCGTCATCATTTCGCATCGACCGGCAACGATCGGGGTGGCCGATAAACTCCTGGTGTTGCGTGACGGCGTTGTCGAGATGTTTGGCGCACGCCATGAAGTCCTGTCGCGTCTAACACGTCCCGTGCCGGTACCGGCCGTTCGAGGGGCGGCAGGCTAGGAGACGTCATGTCATTGCTTGATCTTGCCGATCTATCGATGCGTCCGGGCGTGGTTCTACGCCGTAGGGAATTTGCCAACAAGGATGGGACGCCAAACGATTCCATTCGCAACATTGCGCTGGCGGGCTGGCTGATCATCGCGATCTTTTTCTTCGGTCTCGGCACCTGGGCGGTTACCGCGCCTCTCAACGGGGCCGTGGTCGCCAACGCCGTCGTGAAGGTCGATGGCAACCGCAAGAGCCTTCAGCACCTCGATGGCGGCATCGTCAAGGAATTGCACGTCAGGGAAGGCGACAGGGTGCTCGCAGGCGACCTGCTGATCGTCCTGGACGAGACCCAGGCTCGCGCCGAGCATGAGGTGCTGACGCAGCAATATGCCGTGCTGCGCGCAACGGAAGTCCGGCTGCTGACCGAGCTTGACCATGGCTCCCAGCTTGTCATGCCTCCAGATCTGAAAGCGCGCTCTGACGATCCCTATTTCAAGAGCGTCTGGAACGGACAGGTCAGTCAGCTTGATACCCGCCGGGCGTCGCTCGAAGGGCAAAGAAGCGTCGTCCGCGAGAAGATCAACCAGCTGGGGTCTCAGATCGTCGGCGCCGAAGCGCAGGTGAAATCGTTCACCAACCAGATCGACTCAGTGCGCAAGGAGGCCAAGGATGTCGCTCCGCTCGTCGAACGCGGGTTGATCGCCCGTCCCCGCATCCTGCAGCTCGAGCGGACCGCGTACGGCCTCGAAGGCCAGATCGCCGATGCAAACGCCAACATCGCCAAGGCTCGCCAGGCGATCGCCGAGCAGGAGCAGCAGATCGCCCAGTTCGACAACGATCGGATGACAGACGTCACGAAGGATTTGCGCGATACGCAAGCCAAGCTCCTGGAGGTTATCCCGAAGGCGACGAACGCCAAAGCCGTGCTCGGCCGGATGGAAATTCGTGCGCCCTATACCGGACGCGTG
The DNA here is from genome assembly GCF_020329495.1 of Bradyrhizobium australafricanum. Lineage (NCBI taxonomy): Bacteria > Pseudomonadati > Pseudomonadota > Alphaproteobacteria > Hyphomicrobiales > Nitrobacteraceae > Bradyrhizobium > Bradyrhizobium australafricanum. The sequence goes on from NZ_JAGKJL010000083.1 coordinate 10,781, forward strand.
GTTGGCCTCAGCGTGTTTTCGGTGGGCGGTGTGATTCAGCGCGGCGACAAGATCCTGGACATCGTGCCCGACGAGGATTCGCTCACAATCGAAGCGCAGGTGGCGGTCGAGGATATCAGCGACGTGCATCCGAACACGCGCGCGGAAGTTCACCTAACCGCTTACAAACAGCGCATCGTTCCGATCATCCATGGCGACGTCATTCAGGTCTCGGCGGACCGCTTGACTGATCCGAAGACCAACAATCCCTATTACACGGCCTTCGTTCGGATCGATCAGGACGAGCTGGCGACCATGCCCAACATTCGCCTTTATCCGGGAATGCCGGCAACGGTGATGATCCCGACGATTCAGCGAACCGCTTTTGACTACATCGTCGGGCCGCTGGTGATGTCATTCAATCACGCGTTCCGGCAGAAGTGAGCCTTGGACGCATCCCTCGAAGCTAACTGGCGCCGACATAATAGTTTTGAAATTGCTGTGGCACCCGTGCCACCAACGATGCCCTGCATAGGTCTATGTTGCTCCCCGCAACAGGGCGCTCTCATGTATGATGTATACTTGAGTGGGAAGAACGATCTGCTGGTTATCCGACGCGGACTTCCCATCGAACTTGGGCGGAATTTGGCGCAAAAGGAAGCGCACCGTGCGATCGGTGAGCGAAAAAATCCGCGAGGACGTCGAAAAACGTGGCTATCACTGGCGCAAGCTGGCCAGCCAGATTCGGTGAGATAGCTAACTGAAGCGCGGGTTCTGCTTACGCCTTCGGCCAATCCCTGGTTAATGCTGCTCTACCTCGGAACGCGAACCATCGATTGCCATAACGGCCGAACGCGGCGGAGAGCGCTCGGTCCGTTTCGCCACGCAACCAAAAAGCGGGAGAGCAATGTCCGGCGAGCTCGCTCTTAGCTGGCATACAGGTCGTGCCCGTCGCGCTTTTTCCTGGAACTTAGACCCACCCCGCGCTTGCTTAAGGCTCTGGTTACCGTATCGCGCCGCAACCGCCTTGGCTTCGACATCGTAGTTTGAGCTGTTGTTGGTCGCAGCCGCGAGCGCGGCCGCATCGGCCGCGTTTTGCATGCCGCGCGTCCTCATGGACCAGTTCGAAACCTCAAAGCCGATACCCAGGGCTCCGATCAGAGGAACGAGCAGGACACCCATGATCACATTGACGGCGCCGCAATCATCCGAGCGCAGGCTGCGGATATGAAAAAACATCGAAGAAACGGCCACGACAATCCACATTGATCATTCACGAGGACCGGAAAGCACAAATCAATGCATCACCCGTTATACAAAACCATTAAGGGAATGCGTATTTTTCCCGGAATAAGGATGCAACGAATCTTCAGTTGCACTCAGAAACTGGAGTGAATTCAAGTTTGTTTGCTAAAATCTCCCAATGTCCATGCAACGGGCCCCACGGACATGTAAGGCCGATGATGTCTGCGCGAAGCGCCGACCACGCTACAGCCCGCGAACCCCGGCAGCAAACTCGATCTCGATCGACCCGTCGCGGTGGACCGGCGCGACGCGACCAGGCGTTACGCCGCAGTCCGGGACCACCCTCGCTGGTACGAAGCCCAATCGTTGCCGAGGGCGCGTGGTTGGCCTCAGCGTGTTTTCGGTGGGAGGCGTGATCCAGCGCAGTGACAAAAATCCTCGACATCGTGCCCGACGAGGATTCGTTGACGATCGAAGCGCAGGTGGTGATCGAGGATATCAGCGACGTGCATCCGAACACGCGCGCGGAAGTTCACCTAACCGCCTCCAAGCAGCGGATCGTCCCGATCATTCATGGCGACGTCATTCAGGTCTCGGCGGACCGCTTGACGGATCCCAAGACCAACAATCCCTATTACACAGCCTGCGTTTGGATCGACCAGGACGAACTGGCGACCATGCCCAACATTCGTCTTGATCCGGGAATGCCGGCAACGGTGATGATCCAGACGATTCAACGAACCGCATTTGACTACATCGTGGGGCCGCTCGTGATGTCGCTCAATCACGCGTTCCGGCAGAAGTGACCGCAACGAACGACCTCTCAATGCTCCCGGTCGGTGTAGCAGCGTGGCTGGGCAACCATGGCCCCTGAGCTGATCAACGATTGCACTCTGCGTCACCCTGCAACTCATGACACGTTCGGTGATTGCCAAAACGGGCAGCGTGATCTGGGGGGAGAACATCCGCTGTGCGCTGGTTATTTGACCTCTATCTTGCGTGACCTGCCCGCGCATCAGGCCGCTGAGGAGAAGGCGGAGCCGGACCGCGAGTCCGGCAGCGGTCAGCCTGAACGGCGCGCGCGGAATGCCGCGGCGCGGTCCCGGATCAGATCGCGCCGGCCGAGCGAGGGCGTCCGGCGAGATCAAGGCGAACGGAGCCCGCGCGGCCGCTGCTGCCGTTTCCCGAATTGCTCGATCGGGAGAACGCCCAGCGCAAGGCGTTGGCAGGGCAAGTCCGGGCAAGGACAATGTCCCTACTCGAGCGAAACATGCAGATCCAGAAGCTTCATTCGCAGCTCCTCGATGAAGGGCGCAGCAGGCATCGGCCGCGCCAGCCGACGCGGGCTAGTCGCCGCTGGCGGTCACCCAGTGGCGGCAACTGCAAAATGCCGTGCCGAGCCGGCCCGGAGAGCTGGGCAAGCGCCCGCGCCGATCTGGGCAGCGCCGGCACCGTATTCGCACGGAGCAGCCGAACTGAAATGTCGTGAAATGTCGAAAGTCCTACCATTTAAGGGGTTTCGTGCATCGTTGTCGGAGCGCCTCGCCGAGGAGAAGGTGTGCGCCGTTACGCCGGTAGGGTTAATAAACGATTACCAATCGACAGTTTTCTCGCGACGCATTATAAGAAAATGCTAGTTGGCACCCGGATTTTGCCCCCCGCCAACGTATTGCGTAAATTTCATCGTAAAAGGGATATTTTCCTATGTTGAAGCTGTACATCCAGACCACCGAAGCCTTCAAGCGTCTGCGCTCGGACAAGGACGGCGTTGTGTCGTTCGAGTACGTGATCGTCGCCGCTTGCATCGTGGCCGCCGTCTCTGCTGCGTTCGGTACGGGTACCGCCAGCGGCATCGGCTCGGTTCTGAACGCCTCCATCACCACGATCGCCAGCAAGGTCGCCACCGCAGTCTCCGCTTAACTCCGGATGTTGAATGCTGTTGGCAGATTCTTTCTGTCAACAGCGGTCAACCGGATTGCGATGTGCGCGAGCCTTAAGGAGGCTTTCTCCTATGTTGCAGTCATATATCAAGGTCACAGAAATATTGAGGCGTCTGCGCACGGACAAGGACGGCGTTGTGTCGTTCGAGTACGTGATCGTCGCCGCCTGTATCGTCGCCGCCGTTTCCGCAGCGTTCGGTACGGGTACCGCGAGTGGCATTGGCAGTGTTCTGACCACCTCGCTCACTTCGATCGGCACCGCGGTTGCCAACGCGGTTAGCGCCTAAGTCCAGAGGGACGGCGCTCCGGAGGGGGGCATTATTTTTTGCCCCCCGCCATTTTTCTAAGGCGATTATTTCATGAATTGGATTGCGTCCACGACCTTGTGTCTGGAAATCGCATTGTTGTTGTATGTCGCAACGATCGATATCGCGACACGGTTGATCCGAAACGAAATTTGTCTGGCGCTGGCGTTCCTTGGGATCGTCGGCCAATTGGCCAGTCCGATGCAGATCGGCCAGTCGCTGATCGTTGCCGCAATCCTGTTCCTGGCGCTCTTCGTGATTTACCAACGCGGAGCGATCGGCGGTGGCGACGTCAAGTTGCTGGTTGCCCTGGCGATCGGTCTGCCGCTGACCGGCGTGATTGAACTGTTGACGGCAACTGCACTGGCCGGCGGCGTTCTGGCCGCGGTGCATCTGATGATGCGCCGTCTGCCCCAACCGAGGCTGGCGCCCGCCGGATCATCGCTGATGCGCCGGGTCTACGCGGTCGAGCGCTGGCGTCATTTGCGACATGCACCGCTTCCCTACGGGGTCGCCATCGCATGCGGCGGTATCTGGGCCATTTTGAGCAAAGGAATTTGACATGTCGTCCGCTCTCCGTGTCTCGATCATCATGGTGCTGCTGCTTGCGGCTACGGCGCTTGGAATGATCGCCTACAGCATGAACCGACCTGCAGATCCGGTTGTTGCGCAGGCAGTCGAAGAGAAGCCTGCGCCTGCGGCCGCGACGGTCGGCTACTTTGTCGCGACCCGCCCGCTTTCGAAGGGAACGCTGGCGCGGGACGAAGATTTCGCGGTGCGCCAGACAGCACCGAACCGTGTCCCTGCGGGGGCGATCCTTGAAACGCCTGACTCCAAGGCCGGGTTGCCCGGTTCGCTGGTTCGCAAGTTCGTCGAAGCCGGCAGCGCGATTACACTGGACGACATCCTGCGTCCGAAGGATCGCGGCTTCCTTGCCAGCGTCCTGGCGCCGGACAGCCGCGCCATCAGCATCAAGGTCGACGAGGAGACCGGTGTGTCCGGTCTGATCAGGCCGGGCGACAATGTCGACGTGGTGCTGACCCAGGTGTTCGAGAAGGCCGCGCCGGTGAAGCGAGCCGTCAGCGAAACCGTTCTGTCCAATGTGCGCGTGATCGCGATCGACCAGGAGATTGCGCAAGGCGGCCGTCCGATCACCAATGCCGTCCCGGGCAAGACGGCGCAGACCGTGTCACTGGAGCTCAAGCCGGATCAGGTCAAGAAGGTGGCCGTCGCAAAGCAGCTCGGAACGCTGTCGCTCGTCATCCGCGCTGCGGCCGAGCAGTGGGGCAAGGCCGACACAAGCGTAACGTCCAGCTGCGACGTATCGCCGGAGCTGGCGCGCCAGAGTGCGATTGCCGGCCAGAGCACGACGGTCGCGATCTATACCGGCAGCGAGGTCAAGCAATACTCGGTCAGGAGACAGGATCTTGACGACGACGCCCGCGCGGGCTGCGACGTGCCGTCCGAACTCGATCGTCAGACCACAGCGGCAGCGAGTGACGTCGGCAAGGGATCGGAGAAACGTTGATGAGTGCGAACATGGCAGTGGTGGAACAACCCGAAGAGACGACGTCTCTTGTCGCGCGCAACCGCATCGTCTGCTTCGTCAATGACGAGCTGAGCGCGGCGGCCCTCCGCAAGGGTCTCGACGGCAGCAATCTGGTGATCCGGCGCGGCACGATCCGTCATGCGACACGCATGCTCGAGACCGACACCGATCTGTACGCGCTGGTGACCGACATCAGCGGGATCGATGATCCCTTCACCGAACTGGAACGCCTCTCCAGTGTCTGTCCGCCCGATGTGAAGGTGGCCCTGATTGGCGACAACAGGGAGATCATCTTCTACCGCGAGCTGATGGAGATCGGCCTTACTGAATACCTGCCGACGCCGATCACCAGGGATATGGTGCTCGACCAGCTGCGTCCCAAGCTGATCGGCGATGTCGCGCCGGCCCAGAACGACCGCGGCGGGCACGTGGTGTCGATCTGTGGCGCGCAGGGCGGCGCCGGCGCGACCAGCGTCGCGATCAACCTCGCGCTGCAACTGGCCGAAACCACCAAGGCCAAGGTCGCGCTGCTCGACCTGCACCTGCAGGGCGGCGAGACCGCGGTGATGCTGGGGGTTCGTCCTGGACCCGGCCTCCGCATCGCCCTTGAAAACCCGATGCGGGCCGACACGCTGTTTCTCGAACGGGCCGCGATCGAGGTGAACGATCGGGTCTGCCTGATTTCCGGCGACGAGGAGCTCGATGCCAAGCTCGACATCACCGAAGCCGGCGTGCGGCACGTGCTGGGCCTGCTCCGTCAGCGGTTCAACTACGTCGTTGTCGATGTGCCGGTGCCGTTCCCGGCATCGATCTATCCGGTCATTCAGATGTCCCGTCATGTGCTGGTGCTGTTGGAGGCCGAAGTAACCGGCCTGCGCAATGCCCACGCGCTGCGCAACGCCGTCACCAACATCGCGGGCAAGGATCGGGTGTTTACCCTGCTCAATCGCGCCGACCGCGCCGGCGGTCTGCCGAGGGCGACGATCGTCAAGGCGCTTGGCGCCGAGCCGGACATGATCATCCCGGATCTCGGCAAGGGAATGACCCAGGCGGTCAACCTCGGCGTTCCGGCTCTGAAGCACGTATCCGGTCTGCGGCGCCACCTTGCCCCGATCGTACGGGAAATCACCGGCGTCGGTGCCAAGAAAAGCGCCGGGTGGAAGAGGTGGCTCGGGCTATGAAAAAGTTCGGCAGGCGCGCAGACGAAATGCCAGTGCGGATGCCCGCAGCGGTGCCGGACGCCCCGGCAGCGGCACCAAGCGCGCGGCCGGTGCCGCCACCCTTGCCGCCGGCGGAATCGAGCGTGGCGTCACCGGCATCCAGCCTGTTTGCATCGGCGCCGAAGCATGAAGAACCTGCGACCCACCATCCGGTGATGTCGGCATCCCTGCGCGAACGGGTCATCGAGCAGATCGAGCCGTCGGTGGCCGCGACCGTTCCCCGCGACGTCCTGCGGCGGCAGATCGAGGAAATCATCCACGGCATCGCCAACCAGGAGCGGCTGGAGCTGTCGGGCCGCGAGCAGCTCTTCCTGGCGGAGGAGATCGCCGACGACATGACCGGCTACGGGCCGCTGCGTCCGCTTCTGCTCGACGAGACGATCAACGACATCATGATCAACGGGCCGAGCAACGTCTATGTCGAGCGGGCCGGCAAGCTGGAGCGGGTCGCGGTCCGGTTTCGCGACAACGACCATATCGCCTCGGTCGCACAGAAGATCGCCTCGCAGGTCGGCCGGCGGGTGGATGAATCCAGCCCGATGGTGGACTGCCGGCTGCCGGACGGCAGCCGTGTCAACATCATCCTGCCGCCGCTGGCTATTCACAGCCCCTGCATCTCGATCCGAAAATTTCCCAACCGGCGTCTGAACATCGCCGGCATGATCGAAAATGGCTCGATGACCGCCGCGCTCGGACAGCTGCTGGAGATCGCCTCGCGTTGCCGGCTTAACGTCCTGGTCTCCGGAGGCACCGGTTCCGGCAAGACGACGCTGCTGAACGCCTTGAGTCAGTTCATCGACCATAGCGAGCGCATCGTCACGATTGAGGACGCGGCGGAGCTGCAGCTTCAGCAGCCGCATGTGATCAGCCTTGAGACCCGTCCGGCCAGCCTCGAGGGCACCGGCCAGGTGACGCAGCGCGACCTTCTGTGGAACGCACTTCGTATGCGTCCGGACCGCATCGTCGTCGGTGAGGTGCGCGGCGCCGAGGCGTTCGACATGCTGCAGGCGATGAACACCGGCCATGACGGATCGATCTCCACCGTGCACGCCAACAGTACCCGCGACGCGCTCACGCGCGTGGAGAACATGGTGCAGATGGGGCAGGTCAATCTGCCGTCGCGCGCAATCCGCTCCCAGATCGTCGCCGCCCTGGATCTGATTGTGCAAGTCGAGCGCATGCGGGATGGTCAGCGCCGCATCGTGCAGATCAGCGAGGTGATCGGCCTCGAGGGTGAGGTGATCACCACCAACGACATCGCGCTGTTCGAGTACAAGGACGAGGATGTCCAGGGGCGGATATCCGGCACCTATCGCTCCACCAATGCGGTTCCGAAGTTCAAGAGCCGCCTCGTCTATTACGGGCTCGATCGGGCCTGGGCAGAAGCGATGAGGCACATCTGATGTCGACGCCCTTGATCATCGTTCTGGTGCTTCTGTTGTGTGCCGGGGCCAACACCCTTTGGCTCGACGCACGACAGAGACGAATGGATCGCCAGCTCGAGATTGCGCTGCCGACGGCTGAAGCCGCAGCCTTGGTGTCCATCCGTCGCGCGGCCAAGACGTCGCGTTGGCGCGCGCTCCAGCGCTTTGCCAATTACCGCCCTGATATGGTGTACGTCGTACGACCGGTCTATGTGCTGCTTGCAGGGGGAATGGCAGCGGCAGGAATTCTCTACGTCAATGGATTCCTGCGGTTCCCTGGCTCCTATGGAGCCATTGCGGCTGTCGGCGTCGCCATCATGGTCGTGCGCGGTCTGTTCGGATGGCAGCAACATCGCTTTGCAAACCAGCTCTTCCAGCAGCTTCCCGATGCGGTCCAGCTGGTGACGAGTACTGTCCGGTCCGGATTGCCCGTGCACGAAGCTTTTCGCACCATCGCCCGCGAGATGCCGCAACCGACATCCGGGCAATTTGCCATCGTCTGTCATGAATTGAACCTGGGCAGGTCACCCGAGGAGGCCGTCGAGGAGATCTATCAGCGAACGCAGGTGTCGGAGTATGCGATGTTTGCGGTAACCCTCGCGGTGCAATTGAAGACCGGCGGCAGCCTGGCGGAAACACTGCAGACGTTGGGCGAGACCGTGAGTCAGCGGGTTGCGCTGGCGGCGCGTGCGAAGGCCCTGGCGGGAGAGGTCATCTTTTCATCGCGTGCGCTCACCTGTGCGCCGGTCGTTATCGGCGGGCTGCTTTACCTGATCAATCCGCAGTCGGTCGACCTGCTGTTGTTCGATCCGCAAGGAAACGTGCTGCTCGCTTATGCGGCGAGCTCGGTCCTGATCGGGCATTTCGTGATCCGTTGGATGGTCAGAAGGGAAACCACCCTATGACGGCTGTTCTCGGTTTTGCCACGCTTGCCGTCGCGCTCGCGGCCGCGACCTTCCTGCTGCTCATTCGCGAGATACATCTGCGCACCCTGGACACGCGTGTCTCGAATGCCGTGCTGGGCATCTCCGATCGATCGAATTCGAAGGATCTGATCGGCTGGCTTTCATCGGTCGGCATGCGCTACAGGCGCTACTACGCCCAGGAAAATCTCGACCAGCTGAGGATGGTTCTTCAGTCGGCAGGGTTCAATCACTATCGAACCCTGCCGATCTGGATCGGCTTCAAGACGGTCAGCACATATGTGCTGCCGATCGCGGCTTTCTCTATTTCGCAGATTCTTGGACGGCCGTTCAGCGACGTGATGATCTTCACGCTGCTTGGCCTGGCGTTTGGAATCATGATTCCGCGCCTGATCTTGCTGGTCGTGAAGCGACGTTTCGATGCCGCGATCCGGCTCGGTACGCCGGACACCATCGATCTTCTTGTGGTTTGCAGCGAAGCCGGCATGGGCCTGGAGAGCGCGATTGAGCGTGTGGCGGAGGAGATGCGGGAGACCAATCCCGCTATCACCCACGTGCTGCGCGGTCTTCTCGATGATCTCCGGATCCTGCCGAACCGTGCCGACGCCTTCGAGAAGCTTGCGTCCACGTCGGAGGGCCTCCGTCGCTTCGGCACCATGGTCAGCCAGAGCCTGCAATATGGCACGCCGCTCAGTCAGGCGCTGCGCAGCATCGCAGTCGACCTGCGCCGCGAACGCATCACCAAGCTCGAGGAGCGGGCGCACAAACTGGGCGCCAAGCTGACCGTTCCGATGGTGCTGTTCCTGCTTCCGGCGATGTTCGTCATTCTGGGCGGAAGCCCGTTCCTTCATTTGATCCGTACATTCTCCAACCTCGGCAATTGAGCCATGAGCGCAGCTGCAATGAGTCTTTCGACGAACCTGGCCTACGATCGGGCGACCCGATTCCTGGGCAGCGCATGGTTCCTGCTGTTGGGACTTGCCGTGACAACCAATCTTGCGAAGACGGGGCAGCCATGGCCGTCGCTCGTCTCGAATTTTCTTGTCGCGGTGTTTTACCTGATGCTGGCGCTGCTGATCCTGATCCGCGGCCCCGCAAAGGCGCAGGCCGAAGGCCTGCTGCCGAGGATTGCGGCGTTCGTCGGCACCTACTGGCCGTGGACGATCACGTTTTTCGAGAAGACCGAGGGCGCATTGCCGAATTTGCTGTCCGCGGTTTGCGTGCTGACCGGCATGATCATGATCCTCGTGACCGTCCGCCATCTCGGACGGTCGTTCAGCCTGGTGCCGCAGGCGCGTTCGGTGGTGCAAACCGGGCCGTACCGGTGGATCAAGCATCCGCTCTATCTGTCGGAAGAGATCGTGTTCCTTGGTGTCGTGCTGCAACATCTGAGCTGGATGACCGTAGGCCTGCTGATTCTGCACATCTGCATCCAGGTCTGGCGAATTCACTACGAGGAGGACGTGCTTCGGCGCACGCTTCCTGAATATTCCAGCTACGAGGCGTCGCGCTGGAGATTGATTCCCTATGTCTGGTGAGCGGCCATGCAGAGCTGGAAGAGCCGTGTGAGCAGCAAACGTTCCCTGATCGCGGATCGACGCGGCGCCGTCGCGTTCGAGATGCTGTTCGTTTTCGCTTTCCTGTTCCTGGTTATTCTGCTGCCGCTTGCCGACCTGGCGCTGGCGGGCTTTCAATACATCCAGGCGCTAGCTGCGCTGCGCGGGTTTGGACAATCCATCCAGTACTCCCCGCCGGGCGACGTCACGAACGCCTCCAGCTGGGCGGCGGCCGCGCTCGCCAAGGCCGATTCTCGCTACCCCATACCCAGCATCCAGCTGATCTGCGGCGAGAGCAATGCGGTCTGCGATTCGACCAATTCTGATCCGTCCCAGCCGAAGTACTACGTGTATTCAACGACGATCACGCTGACGCCAATGGTGTTGAGGTCGGCGATTTGCACCAGCACCAATAGCAATCCTTGTTCGTTCACGCTGACCTATTCGGAACGGTTTCAATGAGGTGTTCCATGCGCAACATGCTTCATTGCCGCCGCGGCTCGGCCGCGTTCGCAACGGTGATTGCGCTGATCCCGTTGATCGGAATGATGGCGCTCGGCGGTGAAGCCGGGTCGTGGTACGTCACCCAGCAACGCGCCCAGGGTGCGGCCGATGCGGCGGCCTACGCCGGCGCCTTGCGGCTCGCGTGCGACAGCGCCCCGCAGCCGGGAACGACCTGCAACAACACCCAGACATATGATTACCGCGGCAAGCAGGTGGCAGCTCAGAATGCGTTCTGCAATTCCGGCGACACCGCCTATCCCGGCTCCAGATGTGTGGCGACCAGCGGCGTCACGCGGACCGTTCAGGTCGCCTCGCTGACGTCGTGGAACGGCGTGGCGGGGACGTACGTTCAGGCCACCATCAGCCAGCAGCAGCCGGGATATCTCGCGCAGGTGCTTGGCTTGTCGACGGTCACGATCGCCGCGACGGCGGTCGCCAAGCTCGACAGCTTGGCGAAACCTCCATGCGTGTTGGCGTTGAAGGACCCCGTTACTTTCCAGGGCAGCGCTACGGTATCGTCAGCAAACTGCGGTATCTCGTCGGACAGCAGCGCATCGAACGCGATCGGCTTCATCGGCAATTCCGGCATCTCGGTGAATGCGCCGAGCTACACGGTCGGCGGCTGCTCCCAGACGGGCGGAAGTCAATGCACCGGCGTGCAAACCTATCAGCAACCGATCCCTGATCCGCTAAGTGCAGTCAACACGGCGCTGTCCGCGTTGAAGACGTCAGATTTCGCGAACAATAACAACAACGCAGTACCCCAGCCATATGAGACATGCAGCTGTTACAATAGCTCCAATAATCCGACGTTCAGCGGCGCATTAAACGGCACCTACTATTTTTCGGGGAACGTCAAGATCAATATGAATCCGACCATAACCGGTACGGCTACCCTGATATTTTTCGCGGGAGCGACGCTCACCATTACAGGGACCCCGACGATCCAGCTCACGGCAATGAAGTCGCCTACTGGACCGTCCGTATTGTCAGCATCGGTCAAGGCCCTGATGACGGATCTGCTGATCTATGACGGTGAGGCGTATTCGAAGCAAGGCGTCAATATCAGTGGCACTTCGACCAGCTATTTCAATGGCACGGTCTATATCCCGAATGCACCAGTTACATACGGAGGCAACAGCTCGTCGAGTGCCCCCGGCACCGGTTGCTATCAGGTCATAGCCTACGCGGTGAGTTTCCAGGGCAATACGAGCCTGGACAACAGTAAGTGTTCGTCGGATGGGGCAGCAAGGCCCAACGTTCAAACCGTGCGCCTGGTGCAGTGATGAAAAGGCTCGACCAGCGCGGGGTCGCGGCTCTCGAGTTCTGCCTCATCGCCGTGCCCTTGTTCACCCTGATCTTCGCCGTGTTTGATTTCGGACGCTACGCGATCACGATGCAGTCGCTGCGCCTGCTTGCGGATGCCGGCGCCCGGGCGAACATGATCAGCTGCTACTCGCCCGCCGTGCTGGCGTCCAATTCACCATCCACCTGCACCGGTGACTATCTGACGCTTGCGCAGAAGCAGGCCGTTGCTCCCTTCCTGTATGGCGCCAGTCTCACGCCGACGGTGACCACGACGGCAGGCGCCTCGGCGCTGACGGTGACAGCATCCCTGTCGGGCTTTGCCATGATCATGCCGATCTGGGGCACGTCCCTCAACGCGCCGAGCGTGTCGACCACGATTCCCTTCTGAGCAGAACCCGATTCGGCGAGGCTGATCGGCGGCGCCGGCTTGGGCGGCCGGCGGAGCGGCTCGGCCCGTTGGGCGGCCGGGAATAGCCCGGGCGGGCTATGGAAGTGGTGCGCGCTGGCAACAACGGGGAGTTTTCTCCCGCGTTGCCGCAGCCGGGCGGACCTCTCTCCTTGCAATCGAGGCGCGTAGCGGGGGATGATCTACCAGCCGCCGTTAGCGGCCTTGCGACCCGGGTGAGTACTCGGTGCGCGGGGAAATGGGAATTTTCGCGAGTAACTATTTGTAGTCGGACAGACTGTAAGCTCTACGGCGTGGTGGACGAACGGGAGTGATCGGGACGCCGAGGTCGTAGATTTACGGGGATCGTCGCGGAGACGCGGCGAAGGGGATTGGCATGATGGGAAGTCGCGTTTCGGTTGATGCGGGACTTGGGCTGGTCGCCCTGAGCGCGCTGGCGTTTGGCACTGCGATAGCCCTGTTTCATTTCACCGACCCTGCTGCCGCCGCGGAGCGGCGGGCGCCGTCGTCCAGCGGCGTGTTCGTCAGCGAGATGAGCGACGTCCAGCGCGTCAAGGTCACGATCAACAAGTCGCGCACCTTCAGGGTCGATACCGCGTTCTCGTCGATCATCGCGGGCTCGCCCGATATCGTCGACGTGAAGTCGCTGAGCGATCACCTGATCTACGTCCAAGGCAAGAGGACCGGCACCACCAACGTCATCCTGTTCGACAGCTCGATGAAGCAAATCGGCATCCTCGATGTCGAGGTCACGATCGACATCGGCACTCTGCAGCAGAGCATCCAGTCCAGCACCGGCACCCGCGGCATTCGCGTGTCCGCCTCCGAAGGGCAGGTGGTGCTGAGCGGAATGGCCGCCGATGCGGTCGCCGCCGAGAAAGCCATGGCCATTGCCACCGGCACCGTCCCGAAGGGCGGCGTCGTCGTCAACGCCATGAACGTGGCTGCGCCGCAGCAAGTCATGCTGGAAGTGCGCTTCCTCGAGGTCGCGAGGTCCGCCGGCCGCGAACTGGGCATGAACCTCTATGCCGGCAATAGCAACCTCACGCAGGTTGGAAATACGGGCACCGCTGGCAGACCGGTAGCCTCACAGACCCCTCAAGGCGTTCCTGTTCTATCCACCGCGTCAGGGCTGATCGGTGGCGCGGTCCCGTTCGGTAACCTCTTAACGAATGTGTTGAGAACGAGTAGTGGCACTTCGGTCGATCTGTTGCTGCAGGCGCTGGAGACAAAAGGGCTGGTGCGCAGCCTGGCTGAGCCCAACCTGATGGCGTTGTCGGGCGATTCGGCGCGCTTCCTGGCGGGTGGCGAATTTCCGGTGCCGGTAGCTTCCACCAGTACGAACGGCTTTCCCACCGTCACCATCGAATTCAAGAAGTTCGGCGTCGAGTTGGGCTTCGTCCCCACCGTTCTCTCGCGCGGCGTAATCAACCTTCGGGTTGAGCCGTCGGTCAGCGAGCTCGATTTCACCAATGCGGTGACAATCCAGGGGACCACAATTCCAGCATTAAGCAGCCGCAACGCTCGGACCACGGTTGAATTGCGCGACGGTCAGAGCTTTGCAATTGCCGGCCTGCTCCAGACCCGCAACGCACAGGATGTCCAGCAATTGCCCTGGATCGGCTCGGTGCCGGTCCTTGGTGCGTTGTTCCGAAGCGCGTCTTATCAGCAGAAAGAGACGGATCTGGTGGTCATCGTGACGCCGCGTTTGGTCGCGCCAGCGGCACCTGGACAGCAATTGGCGTCGCCGCTGGACTCCCGCCTGCCTGCAAACGATGTCGACTTCTTCCTCAACGGCCAGATGGAAGTGAAAAAGCGCTACAATGACTACGTCAATTCCGGCGGTGACATCAAAGGTCCCTACGGGCACATCATCGCCCCCGATGTCCGGGTCTCTGCGCCACCTGCGGTTGTAACCGACCAGCCCGTAGTCAAGACGCTCAACTGAAGGACGACCGATATGACATGCACGGCGTTACTCGCAGTTTTCACGCTCGGGGCTTGCAATGGCTTGGCCGGCAATGACGAAATGGATCGTTATTTCCAGCGTTCGGATACCATCACCTTAAGTGCCGGGGACGCGAAGCAGGTCAATGCCGTGACCCATACGATCCATCCCTGGCCGAGCTACGTCGGCGATCGGCGGATCGTCTCTCAGGCCGCGAAGACCGACGGCTCTATTAAGCGTTATCGTCTCGGTAACCAACCGCGCGATCCGTTGCCGGCGTTCGGAGGGGATGCTCCGGGGTTGGGGCACCCCCCAATGGGAGCGGCGGGTGCAATCGGAGCAGCGGTGGATGCAAATAATGGTAGTAGCATCTACTTTGGAACTGGAGCTGGCTTGGCCGGCGTAGGCGCCGCGACCCAACGGTAACGAGTTTGAGATAGCTATTTTTCTACCGCTAATACGTCTCCAACCCCGTTCTGCTAGTGTGGAAGCAATATTGGAGCGTATAATTATGGGGCAGGGATAACGGTTATGCGGCGCCTTTTTGTTTGGCTAGCTTGCGCCTCAGTGGCCACAGCCCTCGCGGCTTGCGATACGGTGCAAGAATATACTGTGCGTGACGCCGCTGTCGTCGCGCCCGGCGCTCCAGCCGGTCCCGACCCCGTGCAGGAGCCGACCGACGTCAAATACTATCCCTCCGACGAACCGGTGCGGATGGGGCTCGAGCACTACAACCGTGGCAATTACGGAATCTCGCAGCGCTATTTCAAGGATGCGGTCGAGAAGGCGCCGAAGGACGTGACGGCCTGGGTCGGGCTCGCGGCGAGCTACGACAAGTTGCGCCGCTTCGATCTTGCCGATCAGGCCTATGCCCAGGCGATCCGGCTTGGCGGCGAGACCGTCCAGATCCTCAACGATCAGGGCTACTCCCTCATGCTGCGCGGCAATCTGAACGGCGCGCGGCGGAAGTTCGAGAAGGCGTATTCGCTCGATCCGGGCAACCCCGTGATCGCCAACAACCTCGAGCTTCTCAACGGCAGCCGGCGCTTCATCGAGCGGCCGCCGAACAATCAGCCATAGATGCTCTTGCCGACCGGGAAGCCCGATTTCAGTAATCAGCGCCGGAGCTTCGCCTCGAGTGCGGCGCCGAGAACATTAGTATGGTCATCGGTCCGGGCGACGCCACGAGCCGGGGGCGAGGCGCACCATCCCTGCGTCGGCAAGTCGCCTAAATCTTTCACGTCTAGGCAAACGCCACCACGCAGATGCGGTCCAGACGTCGGCCTCCGTCCTCATCGGGGGAGTCTGAAATTTGCCAATGCGGCGAGACATCGTGCACGCTAGACTAGTACGCCGTCCGCCCACGGAGCGCCATATGCCGGTTCGAGAGAACGATGACCCCGTGAGATTAGGTGTCCGGCGAACGCCTAGCGTCACCCGGGTCGCACCAGCTTGATTCAATGAGAGTCTCTTCGGGTTCTGCTCAAGGTAAGTCTGTCGCCGAGACTCGTTTGGTGTCGGCCGCCATGCCGTAGCGAACAAGAGCTGCGGAAAGAAGGATGCGGCTCGTCCTTAGTCTCGATGCTCCAAGAGTGCGGAATGATATATCCAATGCAATCGCTCGCTGGCGGAGAGGTACGCACGGGCTCTGTGAAATTTGCTGCTTGACTGTTACCTAAAGAATTCGACTGCGTTGAGCCCATTTTTGGGAGCGCCATCGGGTCTCGCTGGGATGAGTCCGGACTTCTCCGAAATATGCATTGAAAGCGCTGATTTAGTCCAGGATACGATGCCTCTTGATCTCCCTAATGAGCAATAATCGTCTTGTCTGCGCGGCATTGAGCAGGCTCTCGAACAAGACAAAGACCTCGCGCGCCTGGACGTAGACGTCCGCGTTGATGGAATGCTGATCGAAACCGTACGATGCCAGACGTGCCTCGATTTCGGTCGCGTCAGAAGGACTGAGCCGCCAACTCAGCGCATTTTGGCGTGTGTGGTACTCGGCTTCGTCCGCGAACTCAGGCGCGATCCCGGCCAGATCGATACTGCGTAAGGCGGCCTCAATTGCCTTTTGCCGATAGATCACAAGCAGCCGATGGCGCAGCAGGCGGTAGCGCTGGATCTCCCAGGAGAGTTCGGCGACATCGATGGCGAGCAACCATTCGATGGCAGACCGCGGCGACAACTCAGCGAAGATCGCCTGGCGTAACGCTTGGTACTGGTCAAGGCGTTCACCGGGGAGCAGCAGGGGAGGCGGCGCCAACACCTCAAACTCGACCGGCAGCATTGACGTTGTTGCAGTTAGCTCATGTGCGGTTTGGAATGGCGCGTTCATGGTGGGGAAATCTGCGATCCTAGGCGCGGGGGAGGGACCGCGTTGACGCTGGCGGCGGTAAGCGCGTGGATCGGACTTGCCGCCCACAAGTCATGCGCCACCTGCAACGGCGTGATCTGAAAGTTCGCCCACCAGGCCCTTTCATTGCCGTGCCGATGCAGCTCCTGGTGATGGGCACGGCACAACGGAACGGTGTACTCGTCGCTGACCTTGCGGCCGAGAGCCCTTGGCTGGGCGAACTTCAAATGGTGGGCGTCGCACGGGCTTTTCCGACAGACGAGGCAAGGCTGGTCCCGGACAAACATGAGGTGCGCCTTGCTGCGCTTACGGGGCAGCTCCTTTGGATGCGCCAGCGCGGCGTCAGGCGCAGCTGCTGGTAAAGGGTTCTGCAGCGCGGCGGTGCTCGCAGGAGCCTCCAAGGGCGGCTCCGACGACAGGCCCGGGTCTTGATCGCAGGCAGGCGCCTGTTCGATCGTCTTGGCTACCGGACGGTCGGTTTCCTGAAGCTTGGTCAGATAGACGGCCTCGACGAGCCTGGCGTCCGGCTCCAACAGGGTGTTCTTGAGTGGTAGGCTGGCCTTGGCCCAGATAAGCAGGTCGTCGCCGGGAGGCAGGGCCGCGAGCTGGCTCAACAGCCGCTCCCGCAGCTCGGCGGACTCTGGGGTCCCCAGCACCGCCGGGCGGTTGAGAACGCCCTTGGCGGGGGTGGCCTTCGCGGCACGGGCCGCCTGCGCCGCCGCGGCCGGTGGGCCGGCGACCGCGTCGGGGGCGTCGAGATCGTCTTCGCCGGCAATGCCGACCAGGGCAAACAGGGCATAGCGGCGCGCATAGGTGAGCGCCGCCCCCATGCGGTGCGGCGCCTCGACGTCTTTGACGGCACAGACCGGCCAGTCCGACGAAATCCATTCCCCGGAGGCGTGGGCGAGCAGGGTGGTGAGGTGAATGTGGCCCGTGGCTTGCTCGATCCGGGTGGTCTGGACGGTGGCGATCTCCTGCCGGCTCAAGGTCTTGCGGACGATGTCGAGGCCGGCGGCGAGCGACGCGTAGCGGAAGCTCCGATCGTCATCGCGCAGGAACGGCGAGCGGATCATCGCGGTCAGGGTCTTTTCCGGGTTGGCCAGCTCGGCCTGCGCCTTGGCGAGCGCGGCTGCGATCGCGCCGATATGTTCACTGGCCTGATGCATGGACGCTCTCCATCTCAACCGGATCAAAGCTGATGGCGCCTGATTTCGCGCGCTTGGCGCGAATGCCGCAGCCGAACGCTTCCTTGGCATCCTCGGGCACAAGCTTTTTCAGTTCGGCCTTCGCCCGCTCGTGGTCGCCATGGGCGACGCGGGTGCGGAGGTAGCTCGCCGCACATTCGGCCCACAGGTTGGAGGCGGTCATGTCGACGACCTTGACGGCGGCTAGACGCGGGCGCGGCGCTTCGCTCCCAAACAGGGCCGGCGGTTCACCGCTTTGCACGCAGCGCCAGAACTTCTTTTCCGCGGTGAGCAGAAGGTGTTGGTAGAGCGGGTCGGCATGCACCGTGATCTCGATCCATTTGCCGCCTCCGGTGATCACCGAGAGCACCGCCGACCTTGCCGCGACCACCCACATGTTGTGCTGCAGCTGCGCCATGTGCTTTGCCGCGGCCGTCTCCTCGGTAAAGGTCCAGGGCAACATGAACTTGGCCTCGAACACCGCACCGGTCCGTTCGACGATGCCGTCGAGCGTGGCGGCCATCCAGGCATGTACGGGATGTCGAACCCGCTTCTGAATGTCGATGACGGTTTGTCCAGTACAGCCTTGGTACCAATTGCGGTTCAAATTCTCGGTTGCTATGCCGAGTTGAACGAGCAAGTTGCGCGAAAAATCCTCCGGCGCGAGCTCACCGCGTTTCTCGCGCCAGAGGCGAACGAGCTTGTCCTGGTCATCACCCATGATGATCCTTGCATCCGAACCGCCGATAAAGGCTCGCCGATCATGGTGGTTGAACTTGATGATGGAACAGGGCGCCTCGGCGCCATTGGCTTGGATCGTGGCCACCGGTATCTCCTTGGTTTGGCGTAACGCGGCCTGCCGCCGCACCTCCAAAAGCCCCGCATTTGCAGGGTGAGATACCGGGGCCATCGGTTGAGCCCGGTCGAATCAGTAACGCTCGTTCTGCGAAAGAATGCCAGTCCTTTCCGCAGCAAGATTGTTGCTCTTTTGGCTCGAAAACCCCGATATTTCAGCCCCTTTGGGCCGCTCTCGGCCGCGGCTACGACGGGCGGAGAACCAAAGGCAATGGCTTCGTTTCGACAAATCGAAGCCAATCGAGCACCGCGAGAGCGCTGTAGCTTCTACAACGCGGCGGCTTTGCCGTGGCAGTTCTTGTCCATGGCAGCGCGTGGCGCGCGGAAGCAGCCTTAGAGATCCGGTGGCGACGGGTGGCGGCAATCGGTTCGATGACGCCGATCGCCACCTCCTTGTCCGAAGAATGACAGCAGCCTTCCGCGCTCGACCGCGTGCAAGCTTCGGAGCGCGCCCTGGCGGACGTCTTGTTGCTTATTAGTTGTCATCGCCGCCGCCAAAAATCGGCAACCCAATAGAAGGGGGTGAGTCGGACCAATGGGAGGACGACCACCACAGGAATTGGGTCAGGCTATCGACCTGATCATCGTGCCGTCCATTGGGGAAGGCGAGAATCTCAGACAGAAAATCCGCCAGCCAGGGCGCTTCGCGCGGCAGAAAAACCTGTCCGGCCTCGATCTTCGCCGACTGTGCCGCCAAGCGGTCCTGCTTGTCGCCCCTCGGCACAATCGCGATCGGCTCAACCATCCCAGACGGCGGGTTATGCCTGAGCTCCTGTTGCAGGGAAAAGCCAAATCCAGCTTTCTCGATCAAGATGGCATCGGGGCCAAACGCGCGCGCGAGCTGCTGGATTTTGCGGCGCAGATCGGGATAGGCAAGTCGGTCGCGAAACACGTCGAGCAGATAGCATTTGGTTTTCCGCTTGAGCCAGGTGGTGCAGACCGAGAAATCATTGTTGTCGCCAATGCCAGCCGCCACGTCCCAACTCTGAACCATACGATCAGCCGGTTGTAGCACAGGGGATTGATCATAGAACTGCAGCCACTCGCGCTTGATGGCGTTTCCGCCATCGGGCACCGGCTGCTGCAGATATTGGGATGCAAATCGCTGACTGCCGATGTCGCGCTTGATCCGTTCCAGCACCTGCGCGTCCTCTCGCGTGGGCTGTAGCGGCTCGCCGCATCGCCAGTGCTTGAACTTCTGCGGTCCGATCGCGATCGCGCCGTCCTCCGCCGCGATCGCCGGCAAATTCAAATGGCACCAGGATTCGCTGCGGAGCAGGTGGCCCGACAAATCATCGGGGTGCAGGCGCTGCATGACCACGATAATCTGACCTGTCTTCTTGTCGTCTAGACGCGACAATAGTGTCCCTTGGAACCAATTGATGACTTGGCCGCGCGCCTTGTCCGAAAGCGCCTCGTCCGCCTTGTGGGGGTCGTCAATGATGATGAGATTGGCGCCACGGCCGGTCAAACGTACCCTCAACGGATGTGGCGTAGCGACCACCGCCTTGCGTTGTCACCGCCTCAAGACCGCTGTCTCTAGCCAGACGCATCGCAGGGAAGGCGGCGCGGTACCAGTCAGAGTCGATCACCATCCTGAATTGCCGATGCAGCTCGAGGGCCAATTCACCGGAGTAACTGACCACGATGACGCGGCGGCGTGGATCGTGCCCGAGTAACCACGCGACAAAGGCAACGGACACGCATATCGATTTCAGCGCGCGAGGCGGCATATTGATGATGAGGCGGTGAATCCTGCCTTGCTGCAGGCACCTCAGCTGGTAGGCCAGGGCCTCAATGTGCCAGCTCTCGACGTAAGTCGCGTCACGCGCGATGGTATTGAAGCTTTTCCAGAGAAAAGAGCAGAAATCAATGCGCAGCAGCGCCGCGAAAACCACGGTTTTCATGGCAGCAGTTTCTCTTCCATCATGCGTCGAAAATAGGCATCAAGAATGGCCTGATCGCTTGCTTCAATCGGCACATCGACGGCAGGTTTCGGCTCATCGTACCTTTCGCCAAGACGAAGCAGCTGTTCCAGGGCGCGCGGGTCCCCCTTTAGTGCTTTGATGCACAGCGTCTCCAGGCCGGCGCGCTGCGTGGTCATCTTGTTGACCTGTCCGTTTTTACTGACTTTCACAGGTGTTTGAAGCGCTTCGCAAACGTCTGTTTTGAAGTTGCGAACCCCTTTCGGTCGGCCGTTAGGATTGCCGGATTGCCCGGGCTTGAACCGGGTATGCTTAGGCGGCTTGCCGTAGCCGACGTCGGCATTCGATTGCCGGCGTTTCGAGTTAAAACGGACGCGCTTGACCACAATCATCCCTCCATTGTGTCAGTTTGAACCATCGGAATACGGCCGGCCGGTTTCAGCGTGATAAGCCGCCTCGCCAGTGAGACGTTGCCAGCGCTGGATCGTGACATCGACATAGGCGGGATTGAGCTCGAGCAATCGCGCTCGGCGCCCGGTCTTCTCGGCCGCAATCAGGGTGGTGCCGGCACCGCCGAACGGATCGAGAATGAGATCACCCGGATTGGAGCAGTCACGGATGGCGTCGGCAATCATGGCAACCGGCTTAACGGTGGGGTGCAGAGAGAGCTTGCTTTTCGACGTGCCACCGAGCGCGCTCTGGCTCACGTAGTTCCAGACGTTGGTTCGGTTGCGCCCATGACGGCCGAGCGCAACATTGTTGACGTGGGGCGCGGTGCCGAGCTTGTAGACGAAGATGAACTCGTGCTGCGATCGGTACAGCGAGCCCATGCCGGCATTGCTCTTGTTCCAGACGCAGATGTTCTTGAGCTCGGTGAAGACGACGTCGCCGGCGGCAAGCTGCTCGCGTGCGTGGCGCCAATCCGAGCAGACATAATGGATGCTACCCTCGCCGGAAAATCGGGCGGCGTGACCTAACACGGTCTGAAGGAAAGCCTGGTGCTCGGACGATGAAAGTTCACCTTTTCCCATTGGGAAATCGTGGTGACGCGAAGTTTCCGAGCGCGTCACGTGGCCCTTGATCGGCACATTATAGGGCGGATCGGTAAAACCCATGCCGGCCGTTTCTGATCCGAGGAGTTTCGCGAAGCTCTCCCGGCTGCGGGAGTCGTCACATCGAATAATGTGGGTGCCGCACATGAACTGGTCGCCGATCTTACAGATGGGAGCCGCTTTCCCTTCGTCCGACGGAAGCTGGTCCTCCTGATCGAGCCCGCCGTCGTCGAGGATGACGTCAAGTTCGCCAACGTCGAGGCCCAGCGTGGCTTCTGGATCGAGGGCAAGGATCTCCTCGATCTCGAGCTTGAACTCCGGCTCGTTCCAGCTGGCATATTCTGGAATTTTGTTGAGCGCGACCCGAAGCGCGCGCTGCTTGGCCTCGGACAGATCAGCGATGCATACGACCGGCAAGTCACGAAATCCGAGTTTTCTGCCGGCAAGCGCCACGCCCCAGCCGTCGATCACCCTGCCGTCCGGACCGACGAGAATGGGCAGCACGGCCCCATAGGTCTGCAGACAATCGGCAATTTTCTGCAGTTGTGCTGGCGAGTGCCGGCGGATGTCGCGCCCACGCGGCGGCTTTAGCTCGGGGAGGGGCCTGTGCGAGATCTTTAGTTCAGGGGAGACAACGTGAGGTGTTCGCAGTTTGATTGCTGTCGTCATTAACTCACTCCAATCGCCGGAGCGGACCACGTGCCGCCGATCGGTATAGAATAAGACGACAGACATGCATCGTGGATGAGCAACTGAGGCAATGCCTTTGCTGCCTCGGCGTGCTTGACTTGGGAGGCTTGCGGGTGAGATCCTTCGAGAGGCGGAATGCACTCCCGGGATCCGCTATGATTTGTACGCGATCCGACTACTAAAATTCATGGTTTTCATTGAACCGAGAGCGAGAACGTCGTCGTTGTCAGGTTCGCGTGCGGCTTGTACCGGGACGATGTCCCGGTAACGCGCTTGAGCTCAATAGCGATGCAAGAAAGGGCGATGCGCATGCGTCACTTGCGGCCGGCGGCACGCAAGATGGTATCACGGGAAACTTTGGGCAGCCCTTTTTGTTCAAGCCATTTGCTGACCCGATCGACGAGTCGATCGTTGACCAACTCATGTGCGGGTGGCACATCCTTCGCCCAAATTGCATTTATGGCGGTTTCCGCGGCCGTGCGCTGGGGACGTTCCCGGTGTTTTCTTTTCGGTTTGTCAGATTGTGGAGCACCCGGGGCAGCCGCGCCGGGCAGTAATTTTGCCATCACGTCGATGCTGGAAAGCTCGATTCCAGCTATTGACCATAGCCCTGGATGATGGCGCGGGAGTTCGCGAAGCCTCCATGGCTTTTTTGGCCGCGACTCTTGCCAGTCGATATCGTCCGGCGTGAGGTCGGTTGGTATCTGAAGGTTGTTACCAGACACGATGTCTTTCGACGTCTGCTGTCTGCTATGATGATGCTCTAATCTGGCGCGGAATTCGATGACACCGTCCGACAGTGCATGGCAGATGCCCCATTGGGCTTGCTCCAGCGAACAAGCTCGAGACTTCATGAGCTGTTCGACCGCAGCAGATGGACTTAACCATTTCGATTCGTAAATCAGGGACGGTTCCTCCAATTAGATTGAAGGGGGCGAATGACGCGAGTGTCTCGGTAGAAAAACGGCGGTTACGATTCACGGAATACTGCAAGAACAAAGCTGCGTGGCTACCGAGACCTAACCTGAAGATTACAATATGATAATACCGTTGATTCGGCGCAACTCGGTATCGCTTCCGAAGCCTTAAATGTGCACCCGCCTTCGGGGCTTGATGATGCGGACGATGAGAGCCATGGTTTGGGTGCCGGAAGTTGGAATCGGCTGGGCGAAGGATGACCTCGACGCAGCAAATCGCAGCCAATCGCCGCAACGCCAAGCGCAGCACTGGTCCGAAAACGGCCTGTGGAAAAGCCAAGTCCAGCCAAAATGCATTGCGCCATGGCCTGGCGCGGGAACGGGATGCCGCGGGGCTAGCGAACCTGATGATCGCCCTTCGTTGCGGCCTCGGACAACAGGTGGCCTCAGAAACCCTCGCTGCCATCGCACGGGCCAAACACGACCTGCTGTCCGCACGTAGCGTGCGCCAGGCGATGGTGGCCGATCTTTTTGAATGCCCGGCCGTGGAGACGGTGAAGCGCCTTAAGCGGATTGAGCGTTACGAACGGAGCGCATTGGCTGCGCAGAAGCGCGCGCTTCGGTCTCTCAAGTCAGAACATGGCTAAGTTTGCGAATGAATTGGCTTCGTTCTGGAAGCACGAGGATGCGCCAACAGGTGGGGACAGGGCAAGCGTTCCATGCAGGACCGGAACGAGCGGTTAGCCGCGGCCGGGCCCGCCGACGTCGGAGGTCTCAGTGGCAACCTTGCAACATTTTTTCCCTGCTCGCGCGAGCCGAATTCCCTGTTTTTACCAGCAGGATTCCCTGCAAGAAATCCTGGACTGACCGGCAGGATACGTCGGAATTTCAAGCGCTGCTGGGCGCGCTTTGTCCCGGACAGGAGCCTCAAAACGGCGCATTTCCTTGCAGAATTCCCTGTTAGCAGGAAACGTCGCAATGATTCATTCAAGGCAACGTGAGGCCAGCAAATGAGGCCGTCCCGCGCCGAGCTAATTCGGCAGCAGCACGGCATCGATGCGGCGGCTGTTTCGCGTGCTGATGATGATGGCACCGTTGCGGGTCGCAAATCTCGCGCCGACAAGGCGCGGCACCTTCTCCGTCAGCGATGAAGGCAGCGGAATCATTCCGCCGGTGACGGGATCGCCGACGTTGATCGGCGCGACTGCTGCGCCGGCCGAAGGCGCTGCCTTGATGTACTCCCTGATCAACTGAATCTCTTCACGCGAGAGGCTGAGCGCGGCCTGTTCGCCCGCGCCGTCAGGCAGCTTCTTTTCCGCCTCGGCCTTGTCTTGCGCATCTTGCTGCTGGGCAGCCTCGCGTCTTGCGACTTCGACCTGTTCGAGTCTGGCGAGGCGTTCCCTCAGCGGCGCGATCTCTCGCCGCAACGCGGCCATGTCCGACTTCAGCGAAGAGAGCTGACCAAGCGCAATCGCGGCGGCAACGCAAGCGACGACCGAGATCAGGCTGAGGCACGCTACCGCCAGCCCCGTCAATCCGCCTCGACGATCGGCACGACGATCCCCGACATCCTCCGCGGATCGCCGTTGCCGCGCGGCCGTGGTCCTCGCGCGTCATACCGGGGAGCTCGAGATCAACGTCGTCGGGACGGTCGATCGCAGTATCCGCAACGTAATGGCGCGTGTCGGCCGTAGCGGCGTCCAATCGCTCCGCTTCCTGTCGATCGGGTCCTTGTTCGATGCGGGCGGTTTCAAGCGAGCGCCACAG
>NZ_JAGKJL010000084.1:0-32845 GCF_020329495.1 Bradyrhizobium australafricanum
GGCAACGCCCGCCACTGGCAGCCGGTCGAAACGATATAGAGGATCGCTTCGATCACACGACGCAGCTCCGTCTTACGCGGCCGGCCGCGCCGGTTCGCTCGCGGCAACAGGCGTCTGATCAGCGCCCACTCCGCATCGGTCATATCGCTTGCATAACGCAGATCGTCCCGCCGATATTGCTCCCGAGTGATCTTGGTCCAGGGCATCGTGCTCTCCCTCGAATCTTTGCAAATCCGATGGAATCACACCCCACTGAGATCACTCACCCATTTTTCAGTCAGGCTCTCAGGATGACGGGACTAATATCAGGAGCTCAGCCGTAGACGAACGCCTTGTCCTTGAGGTCGATCGCCGGGAACTCGTCCTTCTCGGCCCAGTAGTCCTGGTTGTGCTGCCACTCCGGCTTGTCGCCGCGCTTCGGCAAGAGGTGCATACCGCGCATCATGTAGCCGGGGTTGAAGTTCTCCGGATCGATCCACGGCAGCAGCGGCATGTTGTGGTCTTCGGGGCGCAGCTCCGGCGTCACCTTGTTCGCGCCGGTCGCCTTCATGTGCTGCAACAGGCGGCAGACGAAGTCGCCGACCAGATCGACGCGCAAGGTCCAGCTGGCGCGGAAATAGCCGAACACCCAGACGAGGTTCGGCACGCCGGTGAACATCATGCCGCGATAGGTCACGGTATCGGCGAAGTCGAGCGGCTTGCCGTCGATCTCGAAGTCGATGCCGCCGTTGGCGGAGAGGTGGAAGCCGGTCGCGGTGATGATGATGTCGGCCTCGAGCTGCTTGCCGGACTTGAGCAGGATGCCCGTCTCGGTGAAGCGGTCGATCTCGTCGGTGACGACCGACGCCTTGCCGCCCTTGATGGCGTGGAACAGGTCGGCATCCGGCACGAAGGCGATGCGCTGCCGCCACGGCCGGTAGCTCGGCGTGAAATGCGTGGCGATGTCGTAGTCCTTGCCGAGGACGGCTTCGACCGCTGCCAGCAGGTCCTTCTTGGCGCCCTCGGGCTCGGCGAAGGTCCGCCTGGTGAAGGCGTCCTGCTCGAACAGGATCTTGCGGCGGGTGATCTCGTGGATCCAGTGCTCGTCGACCTGCAGCCTGCGCAGCTCCTCGGCGATCTCGATGGCGTTGCGGCCGGTGCGGAAATAGGTCGGCGAGCGCTGCAGCATGGTGACATGGCCGGCGTCCTTGGCCATCGCCGGGATCAGGGTCGCGGCGGTGGCGCCGGAGCCGATCACGACCACGCGCTTGCCCTTGTAGTCGAGGTCGTCGGGCCAGGTCTGCGGATGCACGACGGTGCCCTTGAACTTCGCCATGTCGGTCCATTCGGGCGTATAGCCCGCGTCGTGGCGATAATAGCCCTGGCACATCCAGAAGAAGTTGGTGGTGAAGCGCAGCCGCTCGCCGGTGTCGATGCGCGTCGCATCGATGGTCCAGAGATTGGTCTCGTTCGACCACTTCGCCGCGGTGATGGTGTGGCGATAGCGGATGTGACGGGCGAGGTCGTTCTCCTCGATCACCTCGCCCATGTACTTCAGGATCTCGGCCGCGGTCGCGATCGGCGCGCTGGTCCACGGCTTGAAGCGATAGCCGAAGGTGTGCAGGTCACTGTCGGAGCGGATGCCGGGATAGCGGTGGGTGGACCAGGTACCGCCAAAAGTCTTCTGCGTCTCCAGCACCACGAAGCTTGTGCCGGGGCATTGCGTGGTGAGGTGGTAGGCGGCGCCGACGCCGGAGATGCCGGCGCCTGCGATCAGGACGTCGAAGTGCTCTGTCGTGACGGGCTCGGCGGCCCGGATCTGGGTCTGGACGTTCATCTTCCCTGGTCTTCTTGCTTGTTGGCTTGTTTGTTGAGCTGCAGAAGCAAAACGCCGGAGCCATCG
Organism: Bradyrhizobium australafricanum; assembly: GCF_020329495.1. Classification (NCBI taxonomy): domain Bacteria; kingdom Pseudomonadati; phylum Pseudomonadota; class Alphaproteobacteria; order Hyphomicrobiales; family Nitrobacteraceae; genus Bradyrhizobium; species Bradyrhizobium australafricanum. The sequence goes on from NZ_JAGKJL010000084.1 coordinate 1,883, forward strand.
CCCCGGCGTTTGCCGATATCGGAACTAGACTTCGCGGCGGCTGAGGAAAGCCAGTCGCTCGAACAGATGCACGTCCTGCTCGTTCTTGAGCAGCGCGCCATGCAGCGGCGGGATCAGCTTGCGCGGATCGCGCTCCCTGAGCATCTCCGGCGTGATGTCCTCGTTCAACAGCAGCTTGAGCCAGTCGAGCAGCTCCGAGGTCGACGGCTTCTTCTTCAGGCCCGGCACCTCGCGGACCTCGAAGAAGATCCGCAGCGCCTCTTCCACCAGGCGCTTCTTGATGCCGGGGAAATGCACGTCGACGATCTTGCCCATCGTCTCGGTGTCGGGGAACTTGATGTAGTGGAAGAAGCAGCGGCGCAGAAAGGCGTCCGGCAGTTCCTTCTCGTTGTTCGACGTGATCATCACGATCGGGCGCAGCTTCGCCTTGATGGTCTCGCCGGTCTCGTAGACGTGGAATTCCATGCGGTCGAGTTCGAGCAGGAGGTCGTTGGGGAATTCGATGTCGGCCTTGTCGATCTCGTCGATCAGGAGCACCGGACGCTTCTCGTTGGTGAAGGCCTCCCACAGCTTGCCGCGCTTGATGTAGTTCTTGATGTCGGACACGCGGGCGTCGCCGAGCTGGCTGTCGCGCAGCCGCGAGACGGCATCGTATTCGTAGAGGCCCTGCTGCGCCTTGGTGGTCGACTTGATGTGCCAGGTCAAAAGCGGCGCGTCGATCGCCTTGGCGACTTCCTCGGCCAGCACGGTCTTGCCGGTGCCGGGCTCGCCCTTCACCAGCAGCGGGCGCTCGAGCACGATGGCGGCATTGACGGCGACCTTGAGGTCATCGGTGGCGACGTAGTCCTTGGTACCCGTGAATTTCATCTATCTGTTTGCCTTGCTTCGTTCGTCGGCGGCCCGGGCCCCCACACGAAACGACCGCTCTCGCAGCGGTCGCATGTCCTCTCCGATATCTTGTCCGGTACAATTCTAATTGAAAAAGCCGGGCGGTCTAGCGCGGATTCCGCAGCGCAGCGGTACCGATGTGGGCTTCCGCCATGGAATGTCATGCATCATCTTTCCGTTCTGCGGAATGATCGCGGGCGTGGCGCGACCTTGCCGCGACGGCGCGGGCGCCGCCACGGACCGACGGCGGCGGAGGTAACCCGGTGAAACTGGATGGCTGATCTCGGGATGAAGCACGGCCGGGGGCCCTTGACGCCACCGGCCCAGCGGGCGATCTAGGTGGGTATGTTCCTGCAGTTTTTCACATCGCTGCGCGACGCCCAGGTCCCCGTGACGCTACGGGAATATCTGACCTTGATGGAAGCGCTTGACGCCGATCTCGCCGAGCAGACGGTCGAGAACTTCTACTATTTGTCGCGCGCCGCGTTGGTGAAGGACGAGCGCAATCTCGACAAGTTCGACCGCGTGTTCGGCACTGTGTTCAAGGGGCTCGAGAGCTTGCTCGACGCCATGGGCAAGGCCGAGATCCCCGAGGAGTGGCTGAAGAAGCTCGCCGAGAAATATCTCACCGAGGAAGAGAAGAAGCAGATCGAGGCCATGGGCTGGGACAAGCTCATGGAGACCCTGAAGAAGCGGCTCGAGGAACAGAAGGGCCGCCACCAGGGCGGCAGCAAGTGGATCGGCACCGCCGGCACCTCGCCGTTCGGCGCCCATGGCTATAATCCCGAGGGCGTCCGCATTGGGCAGGAGAAGAACCGCAACAACCGCGCCGTGAAGGTGTGGGACAAGCGCGAGTTCAAGGATCTCGACGGCAATGTCGAGCTCGGCATCCGCAACATCAAGGTGGCGCTGCGGCGGCTGCGCAAGTTCGCGCGCACCGGCGCGCCCGACGAGCTCGACCTCGACACCACGATCAAGGAGACCGCCAACCACGGCTATCTCGACGTGCACATGCGCCCCGAGCGGCGCAACGCGGTCAAGGTGCTGGTGTTCTTCGATATCGGCGGCTCGATGGATTCGCATATCGAGCAGGTCGAGGAACTGTTCTCGGCCGCCAAGAGCGAATTCAAGCACATGGAATATTTCTACTTCCACAACTGCCTCTATGAGGGCGTGTGGAAGCAGAACAAGCGGCGCTTCACCGATCGCACGCCGACCTGGGACGTGCTGCACAAGTACCCGCACGACTACAAGGTGGTGTTCGTGGGCGACGCCTCGATGTCGCCTTACGAGATCATGGTTCCCGGCGGCTCGGTCGAGCATGTCAATGAAGAGGCCGGCTCGGTCTGGCTCGATCGCATCATCCGCACCTATCCGCACGCGGTGTGGCTCAATCCGGTGGCGCAGAAGCACTGGGACTATTCGGAATCGACCACCATCATCCGCCGCCTGTTCTCCGAGCGCATGTATCCGATCACGATCGAAGGTCTGGAGAACGCGATGCGGGAGCTGGTGCGGTAACCAATCCCGTCATTCCGGACGGTCCGCAGGACCGATCCGGAATCTCGAGCTGATGAAATTCGATCGAGATTCCGGGTTCGATGCTGCCGCATCGCCCCGGAATGACGATCAAGAAAAGCCAGGGAGAGCCCCATGCCCCAGAACATCCACCGCGGCATCAAGGTGATGATCGACGAGGCCAATGCCGAGATCGAGACCATCAGCGCGGCCGATGCGATCACGCTGATCGGCAAGAACGACGTCGTCATCGTCGACATCCGCGATCCCCGCGAGATCGAGCGCGACGGCAAGATCCCCGGCGCGTTCTCCTGCACCCGCGGCATGCTCGAGTTCTGGATCGATCCGAACAGCCCCTATGCCAAGCCGATCTTCCAGGAAGACAAGAAGTTCATCTTCCACTGCGCCGGCGGCCTGCGCTCGGCACTCGCCGCCAAGACCGCAAAGGACATGGGCCTGAAGCCGGTCGCGCATATGGGCGGCGGCTTTGCCGCCTGGCGCGAGGCCGGCGGGCCGATCGAGGCATGGGAGCCGAAGAAGAAGGGCTAAGCAGGATGTCACACGCGGGCTTGACCCGCGTGTCCATCGCTTCAAGGCAAGATGGATTGCCGGATCAAGTCCGGCAATGACGATGGAGAGACACGCAAGATGACGACGACCGACGATCCGCTCGTTTCGACCGAATGGCTGGCTGCGCATCTCGGCGATGCCAACGTCAAGGTGCTCGACGCGACCTTCAAGCTGCCCGGCGTGCTGCCGCTGCCGAAGGACGATTATGTCGCCGCGCATCTGCCGGGTGCTGTGTTCTTCGATGTCGACGCGGTGTCCGACCATGCCAATCCGCTGCCGCACATGTTTCCGAGCGCCGAGCAGTTCGGCCGCGACATCGGTGGGCTTGGCATCGGCAATGCCGACACCGTGGTGATCTACGATTCCGGCGGCTGGGTTGCGGCGCCGCGCGCCTGGTGGATGTTCCTGTCCTATGGCCATCGCAACGTGCGCATTCTCAACGGCGGCCTGAAGAAGTGGCGCGCCGAGGGCAGGGCGGTCGAGAGCGGCGAGGTGAAGCCGAAGCCTGCGACCTTCACGGCGAGCTACGATCCGAAGCGCGTGCGCAGCATCGAGCAGATGATCGCCAATGTCGAAAGCCGTGCCGAGCAGGTGATCGATGCGCGCGCCGCCGATCGCTTCGAGGGCCGCGCGCCGGAGCCGCGGCCGGGCATCCGCGCCGGCCACATTCCCGGCGCCCGCAACGTGCCCTACAACCAATTGTTCGATGCCGCGACCGGCGAGATGAAGCCGCTCGATGACCTGCGCAAGTCGTTCGCGGGCGCCGGCGTGAAGCTCGATGCGCCCATCGTCACGAGCTGCGGGTCCGGCGTCTCGGCCGGCGTGCTGACGCTTGCGCTCTACCGGCTCGGCGTCACCGAGAGCGCGCTCTATGACGGCTCGTGGTCGGAATGGGGGCAGGCGAGCGGCCCGCCGATCGCGACGGGACCGGCCTGACAGGTCATTCCTGCTTGCTAGCGGCGGGTGAGCGGCACCAGGGTCGGCTGGCCGAACGGATCGAGCTGCTGCTGCTGAACGATCTGCCGAACCGGCGGCGCGCGGACAATCCGCCGCCGCTCCTTGCGATGTGCCGGCTTGCTGACCGCGCTGCGCTCCGGCTTCTTCGCCTCAGCGGCCTTCGGCGCCACCGGCGCTTCGACAACAACTTCGGGCCCGCCCAGCGTCGCGATCTTGGTCGCGGCCGCGATCGCCTCGGGTGATGGCGGCGGGGCGGGCTCCGGCGCTGCCATTGCGGGTGCCGGCGGCGGAAGCGCGGGCTCGCTGGGGCCGGGCGGATCGGCGACGGCGGCGACCTTGGCCTCGGTGGCCGCCGGTGCGGCTTCGGCGGCAGCGGGCGTCGGCTCCGATGCCGGCGAGGGATCTGCGGTCGGAATCTGCGCCACGCTCTCGGCGGGCTGAGCTGGCGCGGGGGTCTCCGTGGCTTGGGCTTCCGGCTTCGGCGGAGCGGGCGGGACCGGATCATCCGCCGTCATGGCGGCGACCTTCTCCGGCTCGGCTGCGGGGGCGATCTCAGCGGGAGCGGCCGGTTGTTCGGACGCGGCCGGCTCGGACGGGGGCGGGGCTGCCGGAGTCTCGGTCGTCACCTTGTCGGCGGCGGGCGGGTCGACCCGCATCATGGCCAGCACCGGCGGCGCCTCGGGCTGTTGCGCGAATTGCGGCTCGGCGGGCGGCGCCCGGCGGGCCGGAATGCTGGCGAACTCTTCATGCGCCGCGCGAAACAGCGCGGCTGCCCCTAACCCGAACACCAGAAGCGAGGTCGCCAGCACGATCGCGGCGAACAGAAAACGAAGGCCGGGGAGCATGGGCGCGGGTTCCCCCTTCTGCGGGAGGGTCTTCGATGTCGAGGGAACGCGGTGACCACACAAGAAAGCCGGCGTCGCGAGCGCGAATCAGGCCGATTCGAAGATATCGCAACGTCCCGGGACTGTTTGTTACAAAATGCGGGTGATTGATGACTTTGGCCACGTGGACAAACATTCCCGACCCGTGAGACATCTTTGCCGCAGCGTTGACGCGAAATCACAAAAGGCCCGGAATAGCCCGGGTTTCGCGGATTTGTCTTGAATGCGCCGCTATCTTCCTGCATTGGGCCGTTAACAGTCCGGTGTGGCTTGGGGACTATAACAGAGCAATGATGATCAACCGCATTCTGACGATTTGCGCTGCCGCGGCTCTCGGCGTGGCAGGAACCTCGCTTGCGCATGCGCAGCAGGGTTATCCGGCGCCCCAGGGCACCGCCTATTCGACGGCGCCCCAGCCCTACCCCCAGGGCAGCATGCCGGATTTCGACGCTCTCAATGACGATGACGGGCAGGATTCGGCTGCACTGCCGCCGCCCGGTCCGGTGCTGTCGCCGAACGACCCGCGCTATGGCCGTCCGGCGAATGCGCCCGCCTATTCCGATCGTGGCGCGCCGACCGGTCCGGTGATGTCGCCGGACGATCCGCGCTATGGCCGTCCGATGAATGCTCCCCCGGTCTATTCCGACCGTGGCGCGCCGACCGGCCCGGTGATGTCGCCCGATGATCCCCGCTATGGCCGTCCGATGGGGCCGCCGCCGGTGATCTACGGCGATCGTCCGGGTGCGCAACAAGCCAATCGCGACAATGGCGTTCCGGCCGCCGGTGTTTCCTACGGCGACGACCGCGGCGGCATGCGTCCGCCCGAGGGCGTTACCGGAGCCGTGCCGCAGCAGCAGGCGCCGGTCGATGCCAACGGCAAGCCGGTGCAGATCGCGGCGCTGCCGCCGGACGAGCAGCCCGAAGACGCCCCGGCGCAACTGCCGCCGAATCTGCGTCGCCAGGAAGTGTCGTTCGCGACCAAGGAGCCGGCAGGCACGATCGTTGTCGATACGTCGAACACCTACCTCTATTACATCCTGGGCAATGGCCGGGCGATCCGTTACGGCGTCCGTGTCGGCCGCGACGGCTTCACCTGGACCGGCGTGCAGAAGATCACCCGCAAGGCCGAGTGGCCGGATTGGCATCCGCCGACCGAGATGATCGAGCGTCAGCCCTATCTGCCGCGCTTCATGGCCGGCGGACCCGGCAACCCGCTCGGCGCCCGCGCGATGTATCTCGGCTCGACCGTGTACCGTATTCACGGCACCAACCAGCCGTCGACCATCGGCAAGTTCGTCTCGTCGGGCTGCATCGGCATGCTGAACGAAGACGTCTCCGACCTGTTCGAGCGCGCCAAGGTCGGCACCCGCGTGGTCGTGCTGCCCGGTGGTCCGCCGCCGGGAACGGCGACGGCTTCTGCCGCGCCCGCGAACCCGATGGCTCCCTCTGCAGCCCAGGCTCAGGCGGCCGCGCCGCTGCCCGGCACGCAGCCGACCACGGTGCAGCCACTGCCCGCACCGGTGACGGTGCGCTAGGCCAACCGGCAAGTTCATCATGGAAAAGGCGCGCGAACAGCGCGCCTTTTTTGTTGCAACAAGCCGCGCATCTCGACGTTGCCGCCCGGGAGGCAACGCGATGCAGGACGTCTGCGAGACCTATCCGCCGCTGAATGCGCCAAAGCCTGTTGCCGATGACGTATGGATGATCGATGGTCCGATCATCCGGTTCGGCCCGCGCTGGTTCAAAATGCCGTTTCCAACGCGCGCGACGATCGTTCGTCTGCCGGGTGGGCGGCTGTTCATTCACTCGCCGACACCATTGCTGGCCGAACTCGAGGCCGCAATCGTTGAGCTGGGCGTACCGCGCTGGATCATCGGTCCGAATCGTCTGCACTATTGGTGGATTCCGGAATGGCATGCTGCCTATCCGGATGCGCGCATCTTCCTTGCGCCCGGGATCAAGCAACAGGCGGACAATCGGCTGACCTTCGAAGGCGAGCCACTGGAACGATCATCCGGCTATCCCTGGGATGAGTGGATCGCGACGCTGCCGGTGGCAGGCAGCTATATGACGGAGGTCGTGTTCTTCCATCTGCCGTCGCGGACATTGCTGCTGACGGACCTGATCGAGAATTTTGAGGCCGGACGAGTCCGCTCGCCGTTGATGCGGTTCCTGATCTGGCTCGGCGGCGTGCGCGATCCCGACGGCAGCACGCCAACCGATCTGCGCTCGACCTTCCTGCAGGACAGGGACGCGATGAAGGCTGCCGTCGCCCGCATGATCGAATGGGATCCGGAGCGGATCATTCTCGCCCACGGGCGCTGGTACGACCGGGACGGCCGCGCCGAGCTCGAACGCGCGTTCCGCTGGCTCGGCTAGCCGCAGTGAATGCCGCTGTTAGGCCAGGCGCCGCGGCGGCTCGTTGCCCTTGGTGAAGGCATCGATGCACTCGACCATCTGCTGATAGTGCGCCTGCAGGCTCTCGCGCGTCGCGTAGCCGAGATGCGGCGTGATCACAACGTTGTCGAGCTTGCGCAGCGGGTGATCCGACGGCAGCGGCTCGACCGAAAACACGTCGATGCCGGCACCGGCGATCGTCCTGTCGCGCAGCGCCGCGAACAGGGCGTCCTCATCGACGATCGGCCCGCGTGCGGTGTTGACGAGATAGGCCGACGGCTTCATGCGGGCGAGATCGGCGGCGCCGACCAGTCCGCGCGAGCGCGGGCTCAGCACGACATGGGTGGTGATGATGTCTGACGTCGCGAACAGCTCGTCCTTGCTGGCATAGCCGACGCCGGCCTCTTTGCACTTCTCCGGCGTCAGATTGGGGCTCCAGGCGATGACATTCATACCGAACACCTTGGCCATGCCGGCGACCTTGCTGCCGAGCTTGCCGAGGCCGATGATGCCGAGCGTCTTGCCCTCGATCTCGGTACCGGCAAAGGTCTGCCAGGCCGCGCCGGCGTGCATGCGCGCATTCTCGCGGCCGATGCCGCGGGTCAGTTCCAGGATCAGGCCCATGGTGAGCGGCGCGGTCGGATCGCGGCTATACTGGGTGCCGCACAACACCACCTTGCGGTCCTTGGCGGCCTCCATGTCGATCGCCGCGTTGCGCATGCCTGACGTGATCAGGAGCTGCAGCCTGGGCAGCGCGTCGAGCAGGCTCTTCGGGAACGGGGTGCGCTCGCGCATCGCGCAGATGATCTCGAAATCCTTCAGCTTCGTCGCCGCTTCCGCCTCGCTCGCGAACGGCTTGTCGAACACGGTGACGTCGACCCGATCCTTGACCTTCGGCCAGTCGGCCACCGAAAGCGCGATGTCAAAATAGTCGTCGAGGATTGCACAGCGGAGCCGCGTCATCGGGGAGGTCCATTCAGGGTGAGGACGACGGCGGGAGATCAACCGTCGGGATACCCGTCATGGTCGCGCGCAATCGGCAGGCGCGCAAGCGGCCGCGGTTTCAAAAAGCGGCGATTGTCACACGCGCGGCGACGGCTTCTTCGTGGCGCGGATATCGGCGAGCATCGAGCGGACCGCCGGCGACAGCGCCATCTGCTTGGCACGGCAGGCCGGACCCGGGCCGCGCATATAGTGCAGTTCCGGCCGGTAGGGATTGAAAGCCTTGGCGACGAAGGCGCGCCAAAAGGCGCGGAATTCGGCGAACAGCGTCGCCTCGCCTTTGGTCGTCGGGCGCGGAAGGGGTGCTGAAATGATGGTAGCCATGACGTGGCCTCAACTGTTTTGGCCGCGGTTCTGCCGCGAAAATCGCCGTTTTTCGACGTTGAGAACGAGTTTTGGCCTGATTTATTAAAAGATGGTTTCAATTGTCGTGATTCGGCGCACACATGACGTCGAACCCGTAATCACCCGTGCTGAAGCCGCGAAACGTGGTGAACGGACGGAAAACAGAGGTCCCGCGGTTGCGCTTTCGGGGGCCGGCCGTTACATCGGCGGCAGCAAAATTTCCACAAATCGGATCAATTCCAGGGACAGCGGATGGCTCGCCAGTTCATCTATTTCATGCAGGGTCTGACCAAGGCGTACCCGACCCGCAAGGTGCTCGATAACATCCATCTGAGCTTCTACCCGGACGCCAAGATCGGCGTGCTCGGCGTCAACGGCTCGGGCAAGTCGACGCTGCTCAAGATCATGGCCGGCCTCGACAAGGAGTATAACGGCGAGGCCTGGGTCGCCGAGGGCGCCCGCGTCGGCTATCTCGAGCAGGAGCCGCACCTCGATCCGGCACTCAACGTTCGTGAGAACGTCATGCAGGGCGTCGCCAAGCAGAAGGCGATCCTCGACCGTTACAACGAGCTCGCGGTCAACTATTCGGACGAGACCGCCGACGAGATGACCAAGCTGCAGGACGAGATCGAGGCCCAGGGCCTGTGGGATCTCGACAGCAAGGTCGACCAGGCGATGGACGCGCTGCGCTGCCCGCCCGACGATGCCGATGTCACCAAACTGTCCGGCGGTGAACGCCGCCGCGTGGCGCTGTGCCGCCTGCTGCTCGACCAGCCGGAATTGCTGCTGCTGGACGAGCCGACCAACCATCTCGACGCCGAATCGGTGTCGTGGCTGGAAGGCCATCTGCGCAACTATCCCGGCGCGATCCTGATCGTGACCCACGACCGCTACTTCCTCGACAACGTCACGGGCTGGATCCTCGAGCTCGACCGCGGCCGCGGCATCCCGTACGAGGGCAATTACTCGTCCTGGCTGGTGCAGAAGCAGAAGCGACTCGAGCAGGAAGGCCGCGAGGATGCCGCGCATCAGAAGACGCTGGCCCGCGAGCAGGAATGGGTGGCGTCCTCGCCGAAGGCGCGCCAGGCCAAGTCGAAGGCGCGCTACCAGCGCTATGAGGATCTGCTCAAGAAGGCGAGCGAGAAGCAGACCCAGACCGCGCAGATCATCATTCCGGTCGCCGAGCGGCTCGGCGCCAACGTCGTCGACTTCGAAGGTCTCAGCAAGGGATTTGGCGATCGCCTGCTGATCGACGATCTCACCTTCAAGCTGCCGCCCGGCGGCATCGTCGGCGTGATCGGTGCCAACGGCGCCGGCAAGACCACGCTGTTCAAGATGATCACCGAGCAGGAGACGCCGGACAAGGGCACCATCACGGTCGGCGAGACCGTGCATCTCGGCTATGTCGATCAGTCGCGCGACGCGCTCGAGGGCAACAAGACGGTGTGGGAGGAGATCTCCGGCGGCAACGAGCTCATCCTGTTCGGCAAGAAGGAAGTCAATTCGCGCGGCTACTGCTCGGCGTTCAACTTCAAGGGCGCTGACCAACAGAAGAAGGTCGGCGCGTTGTCAGGCGGTGAGCGCAACCGCGTGCATCTCGCCAAGATGCTGAAGTCGGGCGCCAACGTGCTGCTGCTCGACGAACCGACCAACGACCTCGACGTCGACACGCTGCGCGCGCTGGAAGAGGCGCTCGAGGATTTCGCCGGTTGCGCCGTCATCATCAGCCATGACCGCTGGTTCCTCGACCGCATCGCGACCCATATCCTGGCCTTCGAGGGCGACAGCCATGTCGAATGGTTCGAGGGCAACTTCCAGGATTACGAAAAGGACAAGATGCGCCGGCTCGGCCAGGACAGCATCATTCCTCATCGCGTGAAGTACAAGAAGCTGACGCGCTGATCGATCCAAGCGGTCGAGCGCGGCCATCGCGCCGCGTTCGACCGTTGCTCGTTGGCAGGATCGTGACGGCATCGCGGCGCAATCTGCGGCCAGTTGTCGCTTTTCAAGCGCGCGGGATTGCGTAGATAGAGCGCTCCCGCAAATCAAATTCTGCGAGCACTCCACCATGTCCGCACTTTCCGACGCGCGTGCCCCCCTGAAGGGCCGCTCGCTGCGTCCCGTTCCCATGCTGATCTTCGGATCGCGCTGGCTGCAATTGCCGCTCTATGTCGGCCTGATCATCGCCCAGGGCGTCTATGTCGTGCTGTTCCTCAAGGAACTATGGCACCTGTTCGCCCATGCCTTCGATTTCAGCGAGCAGCAGATCATGCTGGCCGTCCTCGGCCTGATCGACGTCGTCATGATCTCGAACCTCTTGGTGATGGTGATCGTCGGCGGCTACGAGACCTTCGTCTCGCGCCTCAATCTGCAGGGCCATCCGGACGAGCCGGAATGGCTGAGCCACGTCAATGCCAGCGTGCTGAAGATCAAGCTGGCGATGGCGATCATCGGCATCTCCTCGATCCATCTGCTGCGCACCTTCATCGAGGCCGGCGCGCTGTCGTCAGGCAAGGGCAACTACACCGAGACCGGCGTGATGTGGCAGACCATCATCCACTGCGTCTTCATCCTGTCGGCGATCGGCATCGCCATCGTCGACAAGCTGTCGAACGACTCGATTGAAGGCGCCAAGCAGGCCGCGCATTGAGCGCGGCCGCCAAGGTTCACAGCAATCCGGTGTCGTGGTAAGGCTCACGACACTGATATCGCGGGCGTTGACCTGATGGCGCGCCCATTGGACCGCTGCGTGAACAGGTTGTTGGATTTGACATTCCTCCGCGCGCTTGCCCTCGGGCTTCTGCTCGAATCCGTCGTCTCACCCGCGCGCGCGGTCGACGCCGCGTTCACCCAGTTCATCGCCTCGCTGTGGCCGGAGGCCAAGGCCGCCGGCGTGTCGCGCGAGACCTTCGATCGCGAGACGCGCTCGCTCGAGCCCGACTACAAGCTGCCCGACCTGATCCTGCCCGGACGTCCGAAGACCGGCGCACCGGCGCAGGCCGAGTTCGTGCAGGTGCCGGCCGATTACATCAGGGAAGCCTCGATCGCGCGGCTCGCCGCCGAAGGGCAGCGGCTGATGCAGAAGTATCGCTCCTCGCTCGATGCGATCGAGAAGCGGTTCGGCGTCCCGGCCACCGTCGTGCTGGCGATCTGGGGCCGCGAGACCGACTACGGGCGCTATTCGCTGCCCTACGACACGCTGCGCGTGGTGGCGACGCAGGCCTATGTCGGCCGTCGCAAGGATCAGTACCGTACCGAGTTCATCCTGGCGCTGAAGATCCTCGGCGAGGGTGCGGTGACGCGCAAGGAGATGCGCTCCTCCTGGGCCGGTGCGACCGGCTACACCCAGTTTCTGCCGTCGGAATATTACAAGCACGGCGTCGATCTCGACGGCGACGGCCGCGTCGACATCTGGCATTCGGTGCCGGACGCGCTCGCCTCCGCCGCGCAGCAACTGGTCAACAAGGGCTGGCAGCCCGGCGTGCGCTGGGCCTATGAGGTGCAGGCGCCGGCCAATGCCGACTGCACGATGGGCGTGCCTGAAGTGACGAAGCCGATCAGCCAGTGGCTGCGCGCGGGCTTCGTGCCGGTGCGCGGGCAGAAGCTCAGCGCCGCCGAGCAGGCGCAATCGGCGTCGCTGCTGCAGCCGGAAGGCAGCTACGGTCCCGCCTTCCTGACCACGCCGAACTACTTCGTGATCAAGGAATACAATTTCTCCGATCTCTACGTGCTGTTCGTCGGCCACCTCGCCGACCGCATGACGCGCCCGCAGCCATTCGCGACGCCATGGTCGGCGTCGAAGCAGCTGCGCTCCGCCGATGTCGAGGCGATGCAGCAGCACCTGACGAAGATCGGTCTCTACAAGGACAAGCTCGACGGCAAGGCCGGGATGCAGACCCGCGCGGCGCTCGGCGCCTATCAGAAGCAGGCCGGGCTGAAGGTCGATTGCTGGCCGAGCGAGGCGGTGCTGCGCGCGATGAACGGGCAGCGCTGATCGGGCCGGCTCGCAGGGCCGCCTGTGGCGAAAAGCAAAAACCCGGCCGCGAGGCCGGGTTTTCGAGTGTGATGCTGAAAACGTGTCGGTCGATCAGTCGCAAACCTGGATGCGACGGAAGCGCCAGCCGTAGCCGTCCCAGAAGCGCTCACGAACCATGCGGCACGGGGCCTCTTCGACGTAAACCGGCGCCGGTGCGACATAGACCGGCGCGGGGCGAGCGCCTGCGATCGCGCCGCCCAGCAGGGCGCCGCCGATCAGGCCGCCGGCAACGCCGGCCGCGACGGCGCCGCCGTCACCAGCCTTGGCAGCCGGAGCAACGGCAAGCGAACCGGCAATCGTGGTAACGGCGACAAGGGCAGCTAAAGTCTTCTTCATGTCTTTGGCTCTCCTGGAAGGTGGTGGCGTCGTGGTCCGGCGCCGGGTTGAGGTGACTCACACGCTGATCTCGAACTGCTGTCTTGCTAAACAGCGCAGAACAGTCAACCGAAAGTAAACGTCCGCAGGCTGATCGCGCAGAAAAGCGGTTTTTTCTGGCCATCTGCAGCAGATGTCCCGGAGAAACAGTCGGTTTTCCGGGACATCTGGTTCGATTTAATCGAGATGAACGGCGATCAATCGCAAACGCGGACACTGCGAACACGCCAGGTGTAGCCGTCCCAGAACCGCTGGCGCTGCCAGAAGCAGTCGGGGCCGTAGCCGGGTTCGGCGACATAGGCCGGACCGGGCGCATAGTAGCCGTATCCGGGACCGTAATAGCGGTTCTGCGATGCGATCGCGCCACCGACGATGGCGCCACCGATCAATCCCGCAGCGACGCCGGCGGCGACACCGCGTTGTGCCTGGGCGGGGGCGGGCACCGCCACAGTCGAAGCCGCCACAGCGGCAACGGCGCAAAGCGCCAGCAATGTCTTCTTCATGGCCTCACCTTTCTGGCGGCAGCAGGGACAGCGTGCATTGGCGATCTGTCTCGCCGGAGGGTTCCATATTCAGCTTGAATGATCAATGAACGACGCTGCCGTATTCGCGACCAAATGCTTGCAGCTTTTGCAATATCTTGCAACGCACAAGCCCGATAGCGCCGCGGCGAGGCGTGTGCTCATGGGGGGCCGGCGGCGAAGGAAGCGGTTATTGGCCCGTCAGCCACCCGGCGGGTGTCGGATTCCTGACCTCCGACCGATTTAGACTCATTCCAATATGAATCCCACATCAGTTTGGAATTGCTACAAAAACCGCTTTTTCCTTTTGCATCACGCGGGAGCCGACAATATCCATATTGGGAAGCATCACCGTTGGACCCCGCCTTTCTCCGATGATTGTCTGTTCCTGTAACGTCCTCAGCGACCACGATGTCCGCAATGCCGTCAATGGCGGTGGGTCCGTGACACGAAATGCCAAGCAGGTGTATGGCTGCCTCGGCTGCAGTGCCGAATGCGGCCGCTGCGCGCGCACCATCAAGGCGATCATCGACGAGGCGCTCGGTCCCTGCGCCAAGGCTTGCTGTTCCGGCTGCCCCCATAGCGGCCATCCGCACGCCGCCAACGAGGACGCCGAGCCAGCCGAATTCGCGCTCGCGGCCTGCTAAAGCTTCTTGCTTCGACGCATTTCCTGACGCGAACCGGCTTCCGCTTCGCTGGAAGACGCTGCGCCAAATCCTTCGAATGCGGTTACCCACGCGCTGCTTCTGCGAAGGGTTGCTCTTGCCGGCAAACTGATTTAGAAACGTTCTAAATTTAGCGCCGGCCTAGGTTGGCCGCGACAGGTGGAGTGGATCATGCAAGGCGACCCGAAGGTCATCGATTATCTGAACAAGGGGCTGCGCAGCGAACTGACCGCCATCAATCAGTACTGGCTGCACTACCGGATGCTCAACAATTGGGGCCTCCTGGAGATGGCCAAGGTCTGGCGCAAGGAGTCCATCGAGGAGATGGAGCACGCCGACAAATTCGTCGATCGCATCCTCTTCCTCGACGGCTTTCCGAATCTGCAGGTGCTCGATCCCCTGAAGATCGGCCAGGACGTCAAGGAGATCATCGAGTGTGACCTCGCCGCCGAGATCGGCGCGCGTACGCTCTACCAGGAGGCGGCGACCTACTGCCACGGCGTCAAGGACTATGTCAGCCGCGACCTGTTCGAGCAGCTGATGAAGGATGAGGAAGACCACATCGACTTCCTCGAGACCCAGCTCGACCTGATCAAGCGCATTGGCCTTGAGCTCTACACCCAGAAGCACGTCGGTCATCTGAAGGGCGAGGATTCCTGACCGGCTGTCTGCCGGCGCGCCGAGCGTCTGCCAAAATACGAGAGGCCGTCCTTGCGGGCGGCCTCTTTTGTTTTTGTGAACGAGCTATTCGTCAGTAGCACCGCGTGATGTTGATGGTGCGGTCGCCGCCGCGGCCGGGCACCGTGACGCTCTCGGTGGGGCAGCTCGACACATAGGGCCGATCCGACGGCACCACGGCCGGCGGATAGCGATGCGCCCAATCCCACGGCACGTCCTGGGTGTAGGTGTAACGGACGTCGTTGGAGACTGGCGCCGGGACCTCGGCAGCGAAGGGAACGCTCGCCGCGCCATCATAATAACCGCCCGCGTCCGGCAACACGATGCCGGGGACCCGCACATGATGGCGGAAGGCTGGATGGTGCGAGGAGAACGTGCCGCGCGCTGCGGATCCGGATCTCGCATATGTCTCGGTCGGGGAAGCAAGCAGCAGCGCTGCAACGCCAAGGGACGCCATCAGCGCCCCAGTTGTTCGATACGCCATTCTTCGAAGAGCCATGGCACGCACCAACTCGCGGTTACGGAGCATTTCTGCAGACGCTAGGCCGCGCCTCACGGCGCCCGCAAACTCATCCTTAATTATTGGTTAAAAAGTAAGGTTAACAGGGAGTAACTGTTTCAAATTGACGCGACCTCGCGCGCAGGCTTCCCGCGCAGGCGGCGGGCGCCGTTCAGACCGCATCCGCCGGAACGAAGCAGCTGATGATGATGCTGCCGCGGTGGTGCACGTACCACACCACGGCCTCGCCGACCGGGTTGCCGCGATCGCGGATCACGGCGCGCTCCGGCACCATCATCCACTCGCCCTCGATCGGCACCCAATAGGCGCCGCCCCGAACGTCGTAGCTGGTGCGATGGCCGTCGGAGATGTCGCAGCACGGCACGCCATTCGGCGCGATCACGCTCTTGAACCAGGCGCGGATATCGGGCGGCACGTTGTCATATTGGCCGTTGTCGAACGCCAGTGCAGCGCCCGCCATCATGGCGAGCCACGCAAGCACCGCGACATGCGTGAGCTTTCGCATTGCCTTCCTCCGGCGAAAACTTCTACGTGACCCGCGCGTAGCGTCACGCGAATCCGGTGTTTGCGCGATTAGGCACGAACCGCGCGCGGGATGCATGCTCAAAGAATCAGCGAATCCGCGTGTCTTGCTTGATGCAGTGCGGGATGGTTGCGCTCAGGTTGGTTGCTTCGTGCGCGCCTTCTTCGCGGCTTTCACCGCGATATTGTCCCGCGCCATTTCGAGCACGCTGCGCAGCGTGATCTGATCCGCTTTCGCGAGGCGGACATTGGTGCTGCCGCTCTTGCCCCAGCCGCCCGGCACCGGCCGGAAGATCTCCGGCTCGGCCTCGACCAGCATCGCCTGCTGCTCAGGTGTCAGCTTCACCATGCCCCAATCCTGGTTGGGATAGCCGAGGGTTGCGAAGATGCGCTTGCCGACGCGGAAATCGGTTGTGCCGTGATGCGCGCCTTCAACGACCTCGGGCAGGCTCAGCGCAATGCGGCGGAAGCGATCAGCGGACATTGCCATGACCTCGATCGCTACATCGTCGGCGCCGTCTGCAACAGCTCCTGCAATTGCCTGGCATAGAACCGCGCATCGCCGGTGGTGAGATGGCCGCGTGTCTCGCTGCTTGCCGGGATCAGATCAATCCTGCCGTTCTTGATCCGCTTCACTGCAGCTTCAGTGACGCCGGTCTCCGGCGGATTACGTTCATCGTCGGCGGCGTTGATGGCAAGCAGGGTTGCCTCGATCTTCTCTAGTCCGGCGGAGGGATCGTAGTCGTGCGAGGCCTCCCATTGGTAGATGTAGTCGTTGGCATCTGATGTGACCGGCAGCGCCAGCTGGTCGTCGGCCATCTTGTCGGCCTGCGTTGCGGTCGGCGCCAGCGCCTGGTAATTGAGCGTGCCGCCGGCGCTGGCGAAGCGATAGGCGGCGACGGCGTATTTCATCATCCGCGGCTGGCTGCTGTAGTTGCCGCCATTGTAGTCGGGATCGTTGCGGATCGTTTCCAGCATCGTCCGCCGCAGCACCCAGTTGCGTGCCGCCATCGCGGTCGGCTGCGAGGCCATCGGCACCAGCACGTCCATCATCCGCGGATAGCGCACGCCCCAGATCCAGGTGTGCATGCCGCCCATCGAGTTGCCGATCACGAGCCGCAGATGCTTGATGCCGAGCCCCTCGGTGAGGAGCCGGTACTGCGCGTCGACCATGTCGTTGTAGTCGTATTTCGGAAAGCTCGTCCGCATCACGTCCGACGGCTTCGACGATTTGCCGTGGCCGATGCCGTCAGGGATGATGATGTAGTATTTCGCCGCGTCAAGCGGCTGGCCGGGGCCGAACAACTGGCCGGCAAAGCTCGGCGTCAGCATGCTGGCGGCCGAGCCGCCGGAGCCGTGCAGCACCAGCACCGGCTGTCCGGTCGGTGCGCCGACCGTGGTGTAGTGCAGCCGCAATTCCGGCATCACCTCGCCGCTGTGAAACTTGAAGTCCTTTGCGGTCCACTCGCCGTCCTGCGGCGTGGGGTAATCTGCAGCCATGGTCGGTACCGATATCGAGACGAGAGCGGCCACAAGCGCCGCGCACCAACGGATCATCATGCTTCTTCCCACGCGCGGCGCGTTTGTCCAGCCGCTTCGGTGCAAGCCTAGCATGGAGGAAGGAGATGTCCGAGAGTACGTCGGCACGGCTGGCGAAGAAGTGTTCGGCTAACTCTGCTTCAGCACGTTCAGCGCATACCATCCCCAATAGACGCGGTGACGCTGGATCAGGCCGTCATCGATCTCCATGACCTCGACCAGATCCATCTGATCGCCGTCCGGAGACTGCCGCGGATACTCCCACGTGAGGACGCGGCCGTCGCTGAAGAAACCCTGCTTGAAGCGCCGCCGTTGCGGCGGGTTGGTGCGGAACACGCGCGTGATGAACTCGCGCAGCGCGTCGCGGCCGTGGACGATCCCGTCTTTGGTCTGCATCAAATGCTGCACAAGCGGGCTCTCGATCGAGGCGTCGGCTGCGTAGAGCGCGAGCGCCGCCTCGAGGTCCTTGTTGCCGAGCGCCTCATCCCAGAGCCTGTAGATGCGTTCCGCGTCGTTGCTGCCGGCTGTCATGATCGTTCCCTTGTGTTTGATCGACTGCCGCCCATTTGAACGGAACAGGCCGCCGCGACGTTTCAGGAAAATCTGAAATGAGCTGCGCGGCACGGCGCATGCGGGCAGGACGTTTCGGCGCGATCTGGAGGACGATGCGGTGGGATCATCCCAGGCTTTGCAGACAGGATTTTCGCGGATCGCCGAGGCCTTGGGCGATCCGGTCCGCGAGGCGATGGTCAGTGCGCTGGCCGACGGCAAGGCGTTGCCGGCGGGCGAGCTTGCTGCGGTCGCCGGCATTTCGCCGCAAGGCGCCAGCGCGCATTTGCAGAAGCTGGTCGACGCCCGCGTGCTTGCCGTGTGGGCACAGGGCAGGTTCAGATATTACCGGATCAGGGACGACGACGTCGCGGCGCTGATCGAGAACCTCGTCGATCTTGCGGCCAAGGCCACCGTCGGGCGGCGGCGTGCGATGCCGGCCGAGCAGCTCAGGCGATCGCGGACCTGCTACCACCACCTTGCGGGTCAGCTCGGCGTGCTGTTGTCGAATGCGCTGATCCGCCGCCGCCTCGTCGTGATCGACGGCCGCGATGGTCGCGTGACCGAGCAGGGGTTGGCCTGGTGCCAGGCCGAGGCAATCGATTTCGATTCGGCGGGGCAGCCGCATCTGCGGCTCTGCAACGACTGGACCGAGCGCGTGCCGCATCTCGCCGGTCCGTTTGCCAATGCCGTGCTGGCGCGGCTGGTCGAGATGCGCGGCGTTGCGCCGCATCGGATTCCGCGCGCATTGCGGATCACCGATCGGGGGCGGGCGTTCTTCGACCGGCTTGGCGTCCAGGTTCCGTTCTGAAGGCGACGAGGTGAACTAGCGGCCGTCCTCGACCTCGGTCTCCGGGCGGTCGTTGCCGGAGGCGGTTTCGGTCAGCCATTTGCCGTCCGACGTCTCGTACTGGATCGCCTCGGTGCGGCCGGGGACGCGCTGCTCGTTGGCGGCGCGTCGGGCAGCGGCGAGTGCCGCGGCGTGGGTAGGAAATGGTTCCGAGAACACCCCGTTGACGGTATAGGCCCAGCCGCCGTCGTGCTGGACGACCTTGTAGATCACGTGGCTCATCCGGAACCTCGCTCCACCGTGGACGATGACACTGCCAGAATAGACCACGATGTCGTATTTTGCAGCAGCCGATCGTCCTTGAGAGAGCCGCCCCGTTGCCGCGGGCGAGGGAGACCGACATGTGCCGCAATATCAAGACGCTGTTCAACTTCGAGCCGCCCGCCACCGAGGACGAGATCCACGCCTCGGCGCTGCAGTTCGTGCGCAAACTGTCCGGCTTCAACAAGCCGTCGCAGTCCAATGAGGCCGCCTTCAACCTGGCCGTGACCGAGGTCTCGAATGCCGCGCGCAGGCTCCTGATCTCGTTGCAGACCACGGCACCGGCGCGCGATCGCGAGGTGGAGGCGGAGAAGGCGAGGGAGCGTTCGCGCCTGCGGTTTGGCTGAGGGCGGGGCGTACCGTGACGCAGGTCACGGTGCGGCGCCGCGCGTCCGGGCATCGGTGTCGTTCACCCGATCCCGGAGCGACGCCATGAAGCCTGCCCTGCTCACGTCCTGTTCGATTGCGTTCGCCGTGCTCTGGACCTGCGGCATGCTGTGGTCGAGCGGGACGATCGACCTTGCCAACGTCATCATCCTGTCGGCCTGCGGGGCGCTCGCGGGCGTTGCCTGGTATTACGCCATGCGCTGGGTCTTCCAGCTCATGCACCTCGCTCGACCCTCCGATCCTCCGGCCAATCCCGGCGCGGAGCCGTAGGCATCGGGCGCGGCACGGACAGAGCTGGCCGTGTCGCCGCGCGAGGACAGGAAGGATTACTTCTTGTCCTTCTTGCGGTGCTTCTTCTTTTTCTTGTGATCGTCGTCCTCGTCGTCATCTTCCGCGAAGTCGATGGCGTCGACGTCAAGCGCGATCGCCTCCGCTGCCGCGCGCTCGGCGGCATCGCGCTCGGCGAACTCGGCGGCTTCACGCTCCTTGGTGCGCTTGTAGTCTTCCCAGGCGTCGAAGATCATGTGCAGCCACGGCATCACCTGTTCGATCGACGGCAATTGTCCGGGCGGGCCGGCTTCACCGCGCGGGCCGGCCGGTCCCTGCGGTCCCTGTGGACCAGCTTCGCCGCGCGGACCCTGCACGCCCGCCTTGCCTTGCGCTCCCGGCTTGCCCTGGGGACCCGCCTTCCCAACCAGTCCGGGCTTGCCTTGCGGGCCCGGCTTGCCGCGCGCACCTTCCGGCCCCGGCCGCCCCGGATGTCCTTGCGGACCGGGCCGACCCGGCTCGCCCTGACGGCCCTGCGGCCCCTGCGCCCCTCGTGACCCCTGGCGGGAGATTGTCTCGTCAGCCACTGATATGCTCCGTCGCGATTTCAAGCCGCTTGTAACAGAGGTTGGATGACGGCTTCAATTCTGCCGGGCGCGGCTGATGCAAGCGATCAACAGTCATAATTCGATGCGAAGATTGTGACGGGAGGACGCGTTGCGGATTCTGAACGACAGACGCGGGGCAGTTGCCGGTGACGCAACAGGGCCGCTGACGTTCGACATCGTGGTGACGCGGCACGATCTGCGCGATGAAGCGGCGTTTCGCAACACCGGCGTCCTCGATCTGTATGCCGAGCTGTTTCCTCCGAACGAGCGCGACGCCCCCGACGACATTGTGCGCTGGGTGTTGTCAGATGATGTCGGCGAGCGACGAGAGTTCAGCGTCGGTGATCAGCAGCTGTCATATTGCCTCGACTCGCGCTGCTTCATCCTGCGCGCGGAAGGGCGCGCGATCGGCCTCGGCTTCTTCACCTACGATCACGCAAGCGAGCTGATCTACTGCAACTATGTCGGCGTCGCGAAGGCGTGGCGCGGCGGCGGCCTGGCGGGCCGGTTCTATCGCGAGATGATCGAGATGCTCGACGCCTTGTTTCCGCGCAATATCGGCGTGGTGCTCGAGGTCGAGCCGTATGATCGCGATCGCCTGGCGGCGATCATCGGTGATCTCGAACGGAGGGGCGTGAGGCAGCTCGCGGCGGATCAACAGACCGAGATTCGCAGATTGCTGCGCGTCAGCTGGTACGACAAGCTCGGCTATAGCTTCTTCTGCGACGCGCGCGGGATGCAGCCGCTTGAGTGTCGCTCGCCATGCCTCGACCCATCGCTATTGCCATCCGCTTGGGGCGGCGCGGAGGAAAATTATTGGTTGGCCTGGCAGTCGCGGACCGGCGCGCCCTCGGCGGAGGGCGAGCGCGCGGGTGAGCTCTGGCAAAGAGCCGTCGCTGCGATCTATGTCGAGATCCTCGCAAAATCGCTGGTCGACGACGATCCGAAGGGGCGGCGCGACTATTGGGACTATGCGACGGCGCTGGTCGCGCAGACGATGCAGCAGGCCGCGACGACCGAGGTGCGTCTCGCTCGCTGCCTCGATGCCGGCGGCAGCGAGCTATTGTCGCGCTGGCGGCGGCTTTCGATCGACCTGCCGATCTAGCGTCGACGTGCCGCTCATGCGTGATGCGATCCGGTTGAATCGTCATCACGCTTAGCTCGTTGTCCAAGCACGATCTTCCCGGAAAGCCGCTTCGCGCGCTCCCGGATCTTGCTCTAGGCTGCGGCGTGCTCGCTCAGCGGCACGTCGATGCCGTCGGCCGAATATTCGCGGATCTTGTTCCGCAACGTCCGAACCGACAGCCCGAGCACGCGCGCGGCGCGGGTGCGGTTGCCGTCGCAGCGCGCAAGCGTCTGCAGCACGAGCTCGCGCTCGACTTCATCGACGGTCGCGCCGATCAGCAGTGGGACGATTTCATTTGGAGCCAGCGACGGCAGCAGCGCTTCCGGCGACGGTACGGTGGACGCGTAAGACATAAACTCCTCCCGATCAACGCCCGCTTCGTCGGTGAAGCGAAGACATCGAGAACCAACTACCCCGTAGATCCACGGTGTGCCGGTTTGGTTAACAAGCCCTTAACGCGCCCATAACTCCCTGCTCTGTAAGCAAAATACCCAGAAATCGCCACGATTGCGGTTCCATCCGTCACAATGTGCGGTAGCCGCCATCGACCATCACGATCGATCCCGAGACATAGGCCGACAGGTCCGAGGCGAGGAAGATGGCAGGGCCTACGATGTCCTCCGGCTTGCCGGCGCGGCCGAGCGGGGTGTGGTCCATGAAGACCTTGACGAGGTCGGGATTGGTGGCGCGCACCTTCTCGTTCAACGGCGTCTCGATGAAGCCCGGCCCGATTGCATTGACGCGCACACCATCCTTGCCGAGCTCGGCGGCCAACGCCTTGGTGAAGCCGAGCACGCCGTGCTTGGAGGCAGTATAGGCCGGCGAACTCGGCGTGCGCAGATGCACGAAGGACTGGATCGAGCCGATGTTGACGATGCGCCCCTTGTTCTTGCGCAGTGGCGCGAGGAACGAATGCGTCACGTTGAACACGCCGGTGAGATTGATCGAGATGATGTCTTCCCAATCCTTGATCACGGCCTCGTCGGTGCCGAGCATGCCGTTGCGGCGCGCGATGCCGGCATTGTTGACCAGGATCGAGACCGGCCCGACCTTGTCGGCCACTTGCTTTGCCATCGCGACGCAGGCGTCGCGATTGGTCACGTCGAGCGCAAAGCTCTCCGCCTTGCCGCCGGCATTGCGGATCTCCCTGGCCGCTTCCGCCGCCGCATCGCCGTTCATGTCGAGCAGCACCACGCGCGCGCCCTCGCGGCCGTAGCCCAGTGCGATGGCGCGCCCGATGCCCGAGCCCGCACCGGTGATGACGGCGATGTGATTGTCGAGAAGGGCCATGGCGTTTCCTTGTTCTGATTTGTGAGCGTTGTCGACAACACTATTCAAAACTGCGCCAACCGAAACGCCAAGCCGCGTTTGCGCGTTGCTGTTATCCGGATTCGGATGACAGTTACGGACCGCGGACATGGACCCGCATATCAGACACTGGAAAGTTGCGATCGAGCGCTTTTGCGCGGCGCCGGATCCCGACTACCGCGAGATGGCCAAAATGGTCGCGGAGATCGCCGCGACCGACATCGACGAGACGCTGCGGCATGCGGCCGCACAGGTGCTGCCGATCCTGCGCCAGGCGGCGATGAAATCGGCCGACCGCCGCACCAAAGCGATGGCGCTGCGCCGTCTAGGCATCATCAGCGATGCACTGCACATGCTGTCGGCACCGCGGTTCGGCCAGCGCGGCCTGGCGCCGAAGGCGCTGACGCAGGAGGAGCAGTACCGGCAATTGCTCGGCCTGCCGCTCCGCCGCCGCCTCGCTGCGACCGAAGTCCAGCAGGCTTTCAAGCGCGCGGCCAAGACGGTGCATCCCGACGGCGGCGGCAACGGCGCGGCATTCCTCGAACTCGCCGCCGCGCGCGACGCCCTGATCAAGCATCACTGACGCTGGGATCGCGTCATATCTGACAGCACAAGGACGGACGCCGCGCTGTTGCCGCGTGTCCTCCCTGTGCGTGATCGAATGGCGTTCGCTCAGAACGCGCAGGTGCCGTTGTTCAGGAGGCCGGTCTTGTAGCTGAACGCAGCGTCGAAGGTCGGCAGCTCCTCGCTGACGATGGAGAAGTTCGCCGGCCACGGCGTGGTCGGGATGCTCTGGTCCCAGATCTGGCAGAAGCCGGTGTCCTGCCAGCGGATCAGATGATAGGGCGTGGCGCTGGCCGGGCTTGCCGCGGCAAGCAAGGACACGGTGGCGGCAATGGCGGCACAGACAATCGCAAGACGACGCATGGGAAATCTCCGGTTTGAAAAATGAATGCTCCGCGGGGCAATCTTGGAGCTCAGGGGCAATCGCCCCGGACATGCAGTGAGTATTGCAACCCCGGGAACAGGTTCAACACCGGTCGTGCGAAAGCACCCGTCAACAAATCGGCCATCGCTGTGCCAAATTGCGCCTGTTTACGCGCTTGCTACAGTCGGAGCATCGCGATTCGCAGCCGTGTCACGACGCGAGCAAATCGACGAGAGCAAATCGACGTGAGTAAATCCTGGGGAGACCGCACATGAAACCTTCATCCACCCTGCGTGCTGCGCTTGTCGCGCTGCTGGCGTTCACCGGCCTTGCGTTCTCTTCCGCGGCCCGCGCCGACAGCGGCTTTGTGACACTCACGATCTACAAGGCCGGATGGATCATCGGTGGCTCCGGCGGCAGCGGCGTGTTGACCTTCCGCGGCCGCTCCTACCGGCTCTCCACCGGCGGCCTCGACTACGGCCTGGTGTTCGGCGGCTCCAAGACCGTGCTGCGCGGCCGGGTCAGCAACATCAACCGTCCGTCCGACGTTGCCGGCGTCTACGGTGCGGCCGGCGCGGGGCTTGCCGTCGGCCGCGGGGCGCGCGCGATCGTGCTGACCAACCAGAAGGGCGCGGTGCTTGAATTGACCGGACACCAGGTCGGTCTGATGGCCAACGCCGATCTGAGCGGCCTTGCGATCACGATGCGGTAGAGCATTTCGTTCAGTTTATCCCCGTCATCCTGAGGAGCGCGTCTTCGCGCGTCTCGAAGGATGCACGGCCCGGCTGGTGGCCGATTCATCCTTCGAGGCTCGCCGAAGTGGCTCGCACCTCCAGCGACAATGGCATAGCCATTGCGCAGGGATGACGGGGACAGCTAGTCTAAAGCGTTGAGTGCGCGAAGCCGCAAGGCCGTGCCGGCACCGGCCGGGGCGAAGCCGCGTTCACCTGAACAGATGCAGCGCGGCGTATTGCAGCAGCATGATGGTCTTGGCGTCGACGATGCGGCCGTCGCTGATCATGGCGAGCGCGTCGTCGATCGAGAGCTCGAGCACCTCGATGTCCTCGCCCTCGTCGGCGAGCCCGCCGCCGTCACCGATGCGCATCGCGGCATCGTATTCGGCGACGAAGCAATGCAGCTTCTCGGTCACGGCGCCCGGAGACGTGAAAGCCTCGAACACCTTGCGCACATGCACGAGCCGGTAGCCGATCTCTTCCTCCGCTTCGGCGCGGATGCGTGCTTCCGGCTCGGCATCGTCGAGCATGCCGGCGGCAACCTCGATCAGCAGATCGTCATAACCGTTGGCGAAAGCGGGGAAGCGGAACTGGCGCACCAGCACGACGCAGCGGGTCGTCAGATTGTAGGGCAACAGCGCCGCGCCGTTGCCGCGATCGTAGACCTCGCGCACCTGGGTCTGCCATTCGCCGTTGGCGCGCCGGTAGTCGAACGTCGCACTCTTCAGCTCGTAGCGGCGCTTCGAAAGCAGCTCGACGTCCTTGACGCGAACGCGGTCGGCGATGCTCATGCGTCGGTCCTCAATCCTCACGGCGTCGCTTCGCGACCGTCGAGCCATTTGGCCAGCATCACCGAGGTCGACTCGTCATAGCCGAGCGATTGGTAGAACGCGCCGGCCTTGGCGTTCTCCCGCCGCACCAGCAGTTGCAGCTTCGGCACGCCGGCGGCGCGCAGCCAGTCCTCGGCCGCCGCCATGATAGTGCGGCCAAGTCCATTGCCCTGGCGGTTGGGATCGACCGCGACGTAATAGACCCAGCCGCGATGGCCGTCGTGGCCGACCATCGCGGTCGCCACGATCGCATTGGCGTCGCGGCCGACCAGCACGGCCGAGTTCGGTCCGCGCCGCGCCAGCGCGATGTCGGCAGCAGGATCGTTCCATGGCCGCGTCAGGCCGCAGGCCTGCCACAGCGCGACGACATCGGCGATGTCGTTATCGGTGATCTCTGCAATGGCGAGGGAGGCAGAGGAGGAGGGCATCGTCGCCTGCGCGGTCACAGCACCTTGCCCGGGTTCATGATGCCGAGCGGATCGAGCATCGCCTTGACCTGCCGCATCAGCTCGATCGCGACCTTGTCCTTGACGTCGGGCAATTCGTCGCGCTTGAGCACGCCGATGCCGTGCTCGGCCGAGATCGAGCCGCCCATCCGCAGCACGATCTCGAACACGACGGCATTCACGTCGTGCCAGCGCGCCAGGAAGTCGGCCGCATTGGCGCCGACCGGCTGGCTGACATTGTAGTGGATGTTGCCGTCGCCGAGATGGCCGAACGGCACCGGCCGCGAACCCGGGATCAGCTTCACCACGGCAGCATTGGCTTCCTCGATGAAAGCGGGCACGGCTGCGACCGGCACCGAGATGTCGTGCTTGATCGAGCCGCCTTCCGGCTTCTGCGCCGCCGACATCTCGTCGCGCAGTTTCCAGAACGCCTGGCGCTGGCTCAGATTGGCGGCGATGACAGCGTCATCGACGATGCCGTCCTCCATGCCCTGGGCCAGGATCGCCTCCAGCGTGTCGCGTGCATCGTCGCGCGACGACGACAATTCCATCAGCACGTACCAGGGGTGCTTGCTCTCGAGCGGATCGCGGATATCGATGCCGTGGCGGATCGAGAAGTCGACCGCGACGTCGGCGAGCAGCTCGAAGCTCGTCAACGCACCGGCCGCTTGATCGCGCGAGATCGACAGCAGCTTGAGTGCGGCCGCCGGCGAAGCCAAGCCGACATAGGCGGTCTCGACCGCACGCGGCCGCGGAAACAGCTTTAGCGTTGCCGCGGTGATGATGCCGAGCGTGCCTTCGGCGCCGATGAAGAGGTTCCGCAAATCGTAGCCGGTGTTGTCCTTTTTCAGCTTCGACAGCGCGTTCAGCACCCGGCCGTCAGCCAGCACGACTTCGACCCCGAGCGCCATTTCGCGCGCCACGCCATAGGCAAGGGCTCCGGTGCCGCCGGCATTGGTCGAGAGGTTGCCGCCGATCGTGCAGCTGCCTTCTGCGCCGAGCGACAGCGGAAACAGCCGGTCGACCTCGGCTGCCTTTTGCTGCGCGATCTGCAGCACCACGCCGGCCTCGCAGGTCATGGTGTTGGATTCGACATCGATATCGCGGATCTTGTCGAGACGCCGCAGCGAGACCACGACCTCGCCATTGTGCGGCGTCTGGCCGCCGACCAGGCCGGTATTGCCGCCCTGCGGCACCAGCGCGATCCTGTGCTCGGTCGCGAGCTTGCAGATCGCAGCGACTTCGGCGGTCGAACCGGGGCGCAGCACCAGCGGCGAGCGGCCGTGGAACAGGTCACGCTCCTCGGTGACATAAGGCTCGATGTCGGCAGCGTCGGTCATCGCATATTTCGCGCCGACGATGGCGCGGAATTTTTCAAGCAATTCGGGCGGAAGCGGCGGCACCGCTGATTGGACGATGTTCATTTTTTCTTGGTCTTTCACTCAGTCGGGGATCTTTGCCTAAGCATGCCCTTCGCGCAAACGCTTCGCGTTTGTCGCGAGGGAAAACCGGTTCCCGCTTGGCGCCAACGCGGCCGTTCCGGTCCGGGTCATGCTTGTTACCGCCCAACGGCTGCGCGGCGCAGCCGGTCATTGATGGCTTCGCCCAATCCCTCCTCGGGAATCGGCGTCACCGCGATCGCATCCGCGTTTCTCTTGTCGAGGGTACGAAGGTAGCCGAACAGATTGGCGGCGGCCTCGGCAAGATCGCCGCGCTCGGACAGGTTCATCTCCACCGAGGCGCATTCGCGCCGTGCGACCTTGGCCGGCCCGAACGACAGCAAGGCTTCGCCGACATGGACGTCGCTGGCATTGAGCCGGACCGGTGTCCGCGGTGCGTAGTGCGAGGCGAGCATGCCGGGGGCAACCGGCTGGGCGTCGCTTTCCGCGTCCTGCGGCGGCGACTGCAAGGGGTGGCCGAGCACTCGCTCGATCTCGGCGCGCGTCAGCCCGCCCGGCCGCAGCAGCACCGGATCGGAGAAGCAGCCGACGATGGTGGATTCGACGCCGACCTCGACCGGCCCGCCGTCGACGATCAGGTCGATGCGGCCCGCGAGATCGCCGTTCACATGCTCCGCGGTGGTCGGCGAGACGTGGCCCGAGAGATTGGCCGACGGCGCTACCACGGCACCGCCGAAAGCCTTGATGATGTCGCGCGCCACCTTGTGGGCCGGGATGCGTATGGCGACCGTGTCGAGCCCGGCGGTCGCGAGTTCCGCAACCGGGCAGGACAGCGCCTTCGGCAGCACCAGGGTCAGGGGACCCGGCCAGAACGCGTCCGCCAATCGCAGGGCCTGCCCATTGAACAGGGCAATCCGGCGGGCGGCGCCCAGATCGGCGACATGGGCAATCAGGGGATTGAAGGCCGGCCGGCCCTTGGCCTCGTAAAGCCGGGCGATCGCGGCGGCGTTACCGGCATCGGCGCCGAGGCCATAAACCGTCTCGGTCGGAAACGCCACCAGGCCGCCCTCGGCCAGGACCCCGGCGGCGGTCGCCGTGGCGGCGGCGCCTGCGGACAAAACGTGCGTTTTCAGACCTGTATCCACTGTGACTAGATTCCTCAATTGGGTGGCTCGTGGTCCCTTGCGGTCCCCGAAACCCGACGCTATAAGCCGGCCCTCAGTCGGAGTGTGGCTCAGCCCGGTAGAGCACTGCGTTCGGGACGCAGGGGTCGCAGGTTCGAATCCTGCCACTCCGACCAGATTTCCTTAGGTTTTTTGTTCTCATCGGTGGCCGTTCCCGAGTCAACCACCGATTTGACCACCGAAACATACCGCGCTTTTTGGCCAATGGCTGCCGCCGCCCCGTGCAAATGATCGGGATGGTGATGGCCATAGGTATCCTGCAGGACCTCCGGCGACATGCCGAGGAACCCAGCCGCCTCCCAAATCGGCACGCCACGCTGCATCAACCAGGTCGCCGCCGTGTGGCGCAACGTGTGCGGAGTGACTTTCCCGGGCAGCCTGGCCAGATCCACGGCAGATTTGAAGCCTTTCTTCACGGAAGCGACCGGCTTGCCATTGAACTCGACGAAGCAGGTGTTGATCAGCTTCCGGTCTTTCCAACGACGCAAATGAGCCAATAACCGGGGTGGGAGCGGAGCTGGTGTCTGACGCTTCTTGGTGGCTCGCTTCCCGATCGGCTTGCGGTAGAAGATACCACGCTCGAGATCGACGTACGAGTGCCCAAGCTCGGGGTAAGGCGATGCCGCCGCGATCGCACCCGCCCGCGTGCCGGTGTAGAGGCCGATCAGAATAAATCTGGCCACGTGTCGCAGCGGTCGGCGGTCTGTCCATACCGGGTCGCCCCTTGAGCCGCCGGCGTGGATGGTCTGCTTTTCGCGATAGCGCCAACATTGCCAAACCAGGGCTGCCGCCTCGCTGCGCGTCAGCCATCGGTCGCGCGCCTCGCCCTTTGGCGGGAGGGATACGCGAACAGTGCCCCGGTGGAGGCCTTCTCTTGCATGATGGTTGATCGCTGCACGGAGAGTTTCGAGGTCACGGCGTGCTCCGCCCTGGTTGCCGCGATGCGTGACGTAAGCCGCACTGGTCTGAGCGTTGATCCCTGATAGTTTCTTGCCGCCCCAAAAGTCGTTGAGGCGGTCGATCCTGGCTTCAATTTCAAACTGGTCGCCTGGCTCGCCAACGTCCGTCAAATAAATCGACAGCACGTCGGCACAATCGATGTCGTCGATATCTCGTCGCCTGCGCTCGGGCAGATATTTCTGCGCGATGTAGTTTGCTAGCGCTTGCTCTGCTTCTCGAGGCGGCTTTGTTCCAGACGTGCCCGCAAGGCAGCCTGTGGCGATATGGCGCTCGCCGTCTTTGATGATCCAGACGGCTTGGGCGACGAGCTTTCCGCCGCGATATCGTGCCTTTCGCTTATAGAGACGGGCTCCCTTACTTTGACGCGGCACAGCTCCCTCATCTTCTCGATGTTTTCGAGCGTAGTATAATCTCTGCCGGCAATTCTTTCTATTTCGAGTCGGCCGCGGCGTGCTTCTCGTCGCAGCCCAGAAGCAGTCATCGATCCGTCTGGAAAAGCCAAAGATGCGGCAGCGGACAGGCGGATAGGCATATCACGCGAAATCAGACTTGGGGAGAGATGCGCACTGGCCATGCTAAGACCAAGTCATCTAGATCCGAGTGGCATGCAGATGTCGAGCCTTCCGATGGTCTGAGGGCAGCCAATTTTTCTGGTGACGTTACGACCTCAAAATTCGAGCAGTCGAAGCTTTGCGCGGCATAGCAAAGCTAACTAACCTTTGAGAAGTATACGGACCTTTGCAAGAGTCGCTTCGTCATCGGTGAGGCTCAGGCTCATCCTTTACGGGATCAATGCCTCGCGTCGAGTGTCATAATCTCATCCATTCCGGGCTGCTATTAGTATAAGCGCAGGCTTCTACTGTGAAAGCGGATCGTGCTCGCTCGTGGGACAATCGGCGGCTTCCGAGTGCAAATCGGAACACTGAGACGAGCGAACGGGATGTGGATCGAACCGTCGCGGTCGAAGCGCCGAGACAGCATGACCGGCTTGCCGGCAACGTCGATCAGTTCGTGCTGCAGAGTGGCGATACCTGCCTGGCCAGCTAGCCGCAGCGCGATCGCTTCCCAGGTCTCCATGCTACAGTCGTCGGTCTCCTTCGGGAATTTGGCGATGAAGAGGCGACCATGTTGGTCAATGACTGACGCCTTCGGGCGCATCAAGGCCGTGTAGAGGATTGACGATCCGTCGCGGGGCGCATGTTGAAAATCTGAGTTCCGCCTGGTGCGGACAAATTGCCTACGCATCCATTCATATTGGTTCTGGCTGTCCGTCGACACACATTGCCGGGCGTACCACCTTCCTTTTAAGAGGTAATTGCAAAGGGCCGATCTTGGCCAGAAATCGGCATCCAACAGATTGCCGACGTCGGCTAAGCGCCAGTAGTCGTCCGTGAAGAAAGCGGATTGACTTGAGAAATAAGCAGAATTGGTCTTGATGTAGTATTCGATTTCGCAGGAAAGCGGGGTATTGGACCTCGCTTTCTTGCGTTTTAGGTTTTGCTTTTGGGTGATTCGTGATTCCCTGACGGCGTCGTCGACATTGGGGAATGCGATGAGCAAGCCGCGGGATGATCGCCAGAAAGACCTGTTGCTTCCGGCGCTTGATCAGATCATCGACATGGGTCATCCGCTGGTGCGGTTGGCAGCGCTGATCGACTGGAACATCCTGAATGAGCGCTTCAGTTCGGTGTGCCAAGCAGGGTCGGGA
>NZ_JAGKJL010000085.1:0-27352 GCF_020329495.1 Bradyrhizobium australafricanum
CCCACGTCGTCCCGGGCAAGCGAAGCGCGACCCGGGACCATAACCACAGGGTTGCGTTGTTGAAGCGAACTGTGGCCCCAGCTCGCTCCATCTCCACGTCCTGTGGTTATGGGTCCCTGCTTTCGCACTAGCGTATATACATATCCTCCGCAGTCTTTCCGGAGTCTTCTCAAAGAGTTGGCCGAAAACCGCAGAGAACTTACTCATCTGCACTAGGGTTGCGCCCGCCGATTTCGGCTCTCGCCTAGTAGCTAACCCCTTGATGATGAGTCGGTTTTCTAGCCTCGAAGAGATGTGTAAATGCCCTAGTGCTTTCGCAGGGACGACATCGAGTATGGGGTGGCGCTTTAGATCACCTGTCCGCACGCCCGATCACGTCCATCAGCTCGGCGATCTTGCGCCGCTGGTCGGCCTTGTCGCCGGACGAGATCGCATGCTCGACGCAATGCGCCACATGATCGCGCAGCACCTCTTCCTCGACGCGGCGCAGCGCCGCGCGCGCGGCCGCGATCTGCGTCACCACGTCAATGCAATAGCGGTCGTCCTCGACCATGGCGGCCAACCCGCGGATCTGACCTTCGATCCGTTTGAGCCGTTTTACGCAGGATGTCTTGACCTCGTCTCTCATAGGTCTCATATACCCCCCTAGGGTATCTAAATCAAGAGGTCGGATTACCGGCCGGGAAGAGTTTCGTGGCACACGCAAAGCACGACCATTCGCACGCGGATCATCACCACAATGGCGCGGCCGCGCATTCCTGCTGCGGCGGCAAGCATGATCACGACACGCCGCCGGCCGAGGCGGCGTTCGCGATCGATCCGGTCTGCGGCATGAAGGTCGACCCGGCGACCGCCAAGCATCGCTTCAGCTACCAGGGCGAGGAGTACCTGTTCTGCAGCGGCCGTTGCCGCGAGCGTTTCGAGGCCGACCCTGAGAAGTATCTCAAGCCGCGCGAGGAGGAGCCGCCGGCGCCCGCGGGCACCATCTACACCTGCCCGATGCATCCGGAGGTGCGCCAGGTCGGTCCCGGCAGCTGCCCGATCTGCGGCATGGCGCTGGAGCCCGAGCAGGTCTCGCTCGACGACGGCCCCGATCCCGAACTGATCGACATGACGCGGCGGTTCTGGATCGGCCTCGCGCTGACCGTGCCGGTGTTCGTGCTCGAGATGGGCAACCATCTCGGGCTGATGCAGCTGGTGCCGCAGCACTGGTCGAACTGGATCTCACTCGTGCTGGCGACGCCGGTCGTGCTGTGGGCCGGCGCGCCGTTCTTCGTGCGCGGCTGGCAGTCGCTGGTCACCCGCAATTTCAACATGTTCACGCTGATCGCGATGGGCACCGGCGTCGCCTATGTCTACAGCGTGGTCGCGACGCTGGCGCCGCAGCTGTTTCCGCCCGCGTTCCGCGACATGCATGGCGCGGTCGCCGTGTATTTCGAGGCGGCGGCCGTCATCACGGTGCTGGTGCTGCTCGGCCAGGTGCTGGAATTGCGCGCCCGCGCGCAGACCTCAGGCGCGATCCGCGCGCTGCTCGGCCTCGCGCCAAAGACCGCGCGGCGCATCACCGAACACGGCGACGAGGATATCGACATCGACGCGATCAAGGTCGGCGACCGCCTGCGCGTGCGGCCGGGCGAGAAGGTTCCGGTCGACGGCGTCGTCGTCGAGGGCAGTGCGGTCATCGACGAGTCCATGGTCACAGGCGAGTCGATGCCGGTCACGAAGGCCGAAGGCGCGAGCGTGATCGGCGGCACCGTCAACCAGAGCGGCGGCCTCGTGATGCGCGCCGAGAAGATCGGCCGCGACACCATGCTGTCGCGGATTGTCGACATGGTGGCGAAGGCGCAGCGCTCGCGCGCGCCGATCCAGCGGCTCGCCGATCGCGTCGCCGGCTGGTTCGTGCCGGCAGTGATCGCCGCCGCCGTGCTCGCCTTCATCGCCTGGACGGTGTTCGGTCCGGAGCCGCGCCTGACCTTCGCGCTGGTCGCCGCCGTCACGGTGCTGATCATCGCCTGTCCGTGCGCGCTGGGATTGGCAACGCCGATGTCGATCATGGTCGGCGTCGGCCGCGGCGCCCATTCCGGCATCCTGATCCGCGACGCGCAGGCGCTGGAACGGATGGAGGCGATCGACACGCTGGTCATCGACAAGACCGGAACGCTCACCGAGGGCAAGCCGAAGGTCGTGCGCGTCATTGCCGCCGAAGGATTCGACGAGAGCGATCTGCTGCGCGTTGCCGCCAGTGTCGAGCAGGGCAGCGAGCACCCGCTGGCGCAGGCGATTATCGCCGCCGCCAGGGAGCGCAAGCTCGCATCGTCCGCCGTCAGCAATTTCGCCTCGCCCTCCGGCAAGGGCGCGACCGGCACGGTCGAGGGCAGGCAGGTTGCGCTCGGCAACGCGCTGCTGATGGCCGAGCTGAAGATCGCGACGACAGCGATCGACGAGGCGGCCGAGGCCGCGCGGCGGGACGGCGCCACGGCAATCTATGTCGCGGTCGATGGCCGCATCGCCGGGGTGATCGCGATTGCCGATCCGGTCAAGCCGTCCGCGACCAGCGCGCTGCAGGCACTGCGTGCCGAGGGCCTGCGCATCGTGATGCTGACCGGCGACAATGAGACCACCGCGCGGGCGGTGGCAAAGACACTCGGCATCGACGACGTCGAGGCCGGCGTTCTGCCGGAGCGCAAGAGCGAGGTCGTGCAGCGGCTGCGGGGCGAGGGCCGCACCGTCGCGATGGCAGGCGACGGCGTCAATGACGCACCGGCGCTCGCCGCCGCCGATGTCGGCATCGCGATGGGCGGCGGCACCGACGTCGCGATCGAGAGCGCCGGCGTCACGCTGCTCACGGGCGACCTGATGGGCCTGGTGCGCGCGCGGCGGCTGTCGGTCGCGACCATGCGCAACATCCGCCAGAACCTGGCGTTCGCCTTCGTCTACAACGCCGCCGGTGTGCCGATCGCGGCCGGCGTGCTGTATCCGCTGTTCGGCATCCTGCTGTCGCCGATGGTCGGTGCCGCCGCGATGGCGCTGTCTTCGGTCAGCGTGATCGGCAATGCGCTGCGGCTTTCGCAGGTGAAGCTGGACTAGGCGTCTCTTACCTCGCCCCGCTTGCGGGGAGAGGTCGGATCGCATCGCAAAATGCGATCCGGGTGAGGGGGACTCTCCACGAGTCTGTCTCTCGCCTTTTGTGCGGAAGCAGCCCCTCACCCCAGCCCTCTCCCCGTAAGAACGGGGAGAGGGAGCGGAGCGATCACGCCGGCACCAGCAGCTGCGCGCGGCGCTCTATCTCGGCATCGAGCCAGGTTGCGAGATCCTCGCTCACCGCGACCATCGGGAGCCGCACCTCGGGGCTGTCGATCAGCCCCTGCCGCCATAGCCAGTGCTTGGCGGGCGCGGGGCTCGGTTCGGCGAACAGCAGCCTCGTCAGGCCGACGACGCTCTGCCAGGCGGCCAGCGCCGCATCGCGCTGGCCCTGCTGCAGCAGCGTGCGGATCGCAGCGAAGGTGTTCGTTTCCAGATGTGCGGACAGCAGGATCGCGCCGTCGGCGCCGTCCGAGAGCGCATCGAAGGTTTGCGCGTCCTCGCCGGTCAGCACGCGAAAGCCGGCCGGCCGGCGGTTGAGGAAGTCGATCGACTGCGCGCGGTCGGCGCAGCAATCCTTCATGCCGGCGATGTTCGGATGGTCCGCGAGCGCCAGCAGCGTCTCGTTGGTCAGGTTCACCGCCGTGCGATAGGGGATGTTGTAAAGCACGATCGGCCACGACGCGTGATCGGCGAGCGCGTTGAAGTGCTGCACGAGCCCGCGTTGCGAGGGCCTGATGTAATAGGGGCTGGCGATCAGATAGCCGTTGATCGGCCAGTCGGCCGTATCATCCAGCGCTTCCTTCATCCGGGCGGTCGAGGCGCCGGAGAGCCCGAGACAGACCGGCAAATGGCGGGAGCTGGCACTGAGCTCGTCGAGCACGACGCTCACCAGCCCCTCCAGTTCGTCCACGCTGAGCGCCATGCCCTCGCCGGAGGTTGCGCCGAGAATGAACCCGTCGACGGGGCCATTGGCGTAGTGCCGTACGAGACGCCGCAGCGACGTGACGTCGAGCTCGCCGTTACGGAATGGCGTGATCAAAGGCAGCCAGAGGCCCTGCAATTGCTGATGTAGATCGGTCATGTTCCATCTCCTTAAGAAGGCAAAGCCGGAGACGGGACCAACAAAAAACCCCGTCCAGGCGGCGGGGTTTCGGGATCGGTCTGAATGCGAAGGTGATCTTATCGCGCGCGATCTCGTGTCCCCGGGAGGGGAGCTTTTTTCGACGACAGAACGGCGCACGAAGTCGTGATCATTGGATAATGATGCTGCGCTGCGAGGTTGTTGTCAATGCACATGCTGATCGGCGCGTGCGGCGCGTTTTGCGCATGACGTGGAGGTGAAAAGGCACGGCGATGAAAAAAAGCCGGGCTCGAGTGAGCCCGGCTTAAGGTATTGGCCACGTGAGGCCGACACAATCACCTTCCAAGAGGGATTACTGAACTTCCGCGCCACTGGAGGAGGGGGACATATGCGCGACGCGAACGCTCAGCGTGTAAGCACTATGATCCCCATCGACGGCTTGCAGCAACTATCCAGGTCGCATGTCAGTCATGCGGAGACCGGGGGCAGCACGGATATCCCTATAAAGCAGCCCTATAAGGGCGGCTTAATCACGACGGCCAGCGCTGCGCCTTGCTGACCACGAAGTCGCGGAACACCTGCACCCGGGCCACCGTCTTCAGCTCTTCCGGATAGACGAAGTAGGTGTCGAGCGCGATCGAGTCGGACTCGCCGAACAGCTGCACGAGGTTGTTCTGTTCGACCAGATAGTCCGGCAGCGCGGCGATGCCGAGGCCCTGCTGGCAGGCGCGCACGAGGCCGAGGATGTTGTTGACCTTGAAGTAGGGCTCGCGCGGACCGGAGCCGTTGCGGCCGGCATCGATCAGCCAGCTGCGGTTCTGCAGATGCGCCGGCACCTGCGAGTCGCCGAGCATGATGATGCGGTGCGAGTCGAGATCATCGAGCGTGCGTGGCGTGCCGAAGCGCTTGATGTATTCCGGCGAGCAGTAGGCATGGAAGCCGATCGAGAACAGCTTGCGCTGGATCAGGTCCGGCTGGGTCGGCTTGCGGGTGCGGATCGCGACGTCGGCCTCGCGCATCGAGAGGTCGAGATCCTCGTCGGTGACGATCAGGGAGATCCGGATGTCGGGATAGAGCGCGGTGAACTCGTCGAGCCGCGGGATCAGCCAGTTGATGCCGAGCGCCGGCGGCGTCGTGATCTTGAGGTCGCCGCTCGGCCGCTCGCGGCTGTCGGTGAGCTTTGCGCGGGCCGCCTGCAGCTGCATGAACACGTCATGCGCGGTGCGGAACAGCAGGTCGCCCTGTTCGGTGAGGATCAGGCCGCGGGCGTGGCGGTGAAACAGCGACACCGAGAGCTCCTGCTCCAGCGCGCTGACCTGGCGGGAGACCGCCGATTGCGACAGGCCAAGCTGTTCGCCGGCATGCGTGAAGCTGCCAGCCTCCGCCGCTGCGTGAAAGACCTTCAGCTTGTCCCAATCCATATCCGTAAATCCGTCGCGAGATCGTGCCATGATTATTCCGCCGCTGCGCGATCGCTCGCGCGAAGAGCCAGGAAGCGTTCCGCCTCGAGCGCAGCCATGCAGCCGAGGCCGGCGGCGGTGACCGCCTGCCGGAAGGTTTCATCCGCCACGTCGCCCGCGGCGAACAGGCCGGGCATCGAGGTCGCGGTGGAGTTCGGCGCAACCTCGACATAGCCCGACGGTTTCAGCTTGATCTGGCCTTTGACGAGCTCCGTCGCCGGCGCATGGCCGATCGCGATGAAGACGCCGTCGGTTTTGAGGTTCGTGTGCGCGCCGGTCTTGACGTTCTTCAGCCGCACATGAGTGACCTTGTTCGGGTTCTCCGATCCGCAGATCTCGTCGATCGCCGAATCCCACACCACCTTGATCTTGGGATGCTTGAACAGCCGTTCCTGCAGGATGCGCTCGGCGCGAAAATGACCGCGGCGATGCACGATGGTGACCTGGGAGGCGTGATTGGTCAGGTACAGCGCTTCCTCGACCGCGGTGTTGCCGCCGCCGACCACCACGACTTCCTTGCCGCGATAGAAGAAGCCGTCGCAGGTCGCGCAGGCCGACACGCCGCCGCCCTGGAACTTCTCTTCCGAGGGCAGGCCGAGCCAGCGCGCCTGAGCGCCGGTGGCCAGGATCACGGTCTCGGCAAGATAGACCTCGCCGGAATCGCAGGTCAGGCGAAACGGGCGCTGGCCGAGTTCCAGCTTGTTGACGTGATCGGTAACGATCTTGGTGCCGACATGGGCCGCCTGCTTCTCCATCTGCTCCATCAGCCAGGGGCCCTGGATCACATCGGCGAAGCCGGGATAGTTCTCGACGTCGGTGGTGATGGTGAGCTGCCCGCCCGGCTGGATGCCCTGGATCAGCACCGGCTCGAGCATCGCGCGTGCCGCGTAGATCGCTGCGGTGTAGCCGGCGGGGCCGGACCCGATGATGACGACCTTGGCGTGGACAGGCGCGGGCATTAGCTGATCCCTCTCTGCTGGGGACTTTGACGGGGACTTGTGTGGGAAGCACCCCGGAAGCAGGTCACGGCGGTGCTGAAAGTGTCAAATCCAAGTCTAAGATATCTGGGAAGCTATGCAAGATTTGCAATCCATGGCAGCGATTTTTCCCCGGAACTGAAGTCACATTCGCGAAATCGTGCGCTGCACGCGCAATAAAATTGCGCAATGCCAGCGGGCTGCGCTATGAGAGTTGCCGGCGGACCTGCCAAGCCTTCCAAACCCCTAGGGAACTGTAGTCGCGTGTCGAAGAACCTTGACGAGATCGACCTCAAAATCCTCGCCGAGATCCAGGCCGATGGCCGAATCACCAATGTGGAACTGGCCAAACGCGTCGGTATCTCGCCGCCGCCCTGCCTGCGCAGGGTCCGGGCGCTGGAGGAGGAAGGCTACATCCAGGGATACCGCGGCCTGCTCGATCCGCGCCGCCTCGGCTACGACGTCACGGTGTTCGCCTCGGTGCATCTGTCGAGCCAGGCCGACGCCGATCTCCGCGCCTTCGAGAATTTCGTGCGCGCCGAGCCGCTGGTGCGGGAATGCTGGATGCTGTCGGGCGAAGTCGATTTCATCCTCAAATGCGTCGCGCCCGACATGGCGACGTTCCAGGATTTCGTCACCCACCTGACGGCGGCGCCGCATGTGCGCAACGTCAGGACGTCACTGGTGCTGCACAATTCGAAATATGAGGCCGCGGTGCCGCTGGGATTGAAGGCGGTCGGCTAGAGCGCCGTGCGCGTCATTCCGGGGCGATGCGTTAGCATCGAGCCCGGAATCTCGAGATTCCGGGTCTGACGCTAACGCGCCATCCCGGAATGACGTCGTCAATGAGTGGGAAGCGCCTAGCGCTGCTACCTCTTCCCCATCGCAGCGTCGACGCTGATCGGACCCGGACCCGAGGTCGCAAGGTAGAGGCAGGCGAAGCAGAACGCGATCGCCAGACTGCCGTTATTGAGCAGCGGGTAGAACCCTTTTGGGAAATGGCCGATGAAGTAAGCGAAGGCCATTTCACCCGCCAGGATGAAGGCGACGATCCGCGAGAAGAGACCGATCATCAGGAGCCCGCCGAGTACCAATTCGAGTGCGCCGGCCGCGCCGATCAATGAGAACAGCTCG
Source organism: Bradyrhizobium australafricanum (assembly GCF_020329495.1). Lineage (NCBI taxonomy): Bacteria > Pseudomonadati > Pseudomonadota > Alphaproteobacteria > Hyphomicrobiales > Nitrobacteraceae > Bradyrhizobium > Bradyrhizobium australafricanum. The sequence continues at coordinate 7,737 of NZ_JAGKJL010000085.1, forward strand.
ACCTTCTCGAACATTGTCCCGGGTGGGAATTTGAAAATTTTGGCAACGCCGAACTGAAACAGCAGCAGTCCGGTGATGAACCGGAACAGGCTGAGCGCCACCGGCTGGAGCTTGGAGAACATCTGGTCCATTGTCATTTACCCCCTGTTTGACACACTGGAACGTTGCAAGATGCAGAAACACACGGTGTCCGCCACCGGAGTGTGATGTCAACACCTTGCGCCTGGAATCATTCCTCGCGCGATGGCAGTTGCGAGAGAACGCGGCAGCGGCACGGTGACGCGCAGCGATCCGTGTTGCGACGCGATCGTCAGCCCGAACTCCGTCCCCCCGACATGATTATACTGCATAAACATGTCACGGCCTCACTGGCATGGCGTGCAGCGGCTCTCCATTCACATTGCTGTCAGACCGGGGAGAAACGCGGGGCATAAAAAAAGCCGCGTGCGTGACGCGGCTTTTCTGCACCAGTCACGTGAAGGTAACTACCGCCACTCGACCTTGGTGATCTCGTAGGCCTTGGCGCCGCCCGGCGCCATCACCTCGACGGTGGTCCCCTTCTTCTTGCCGATCAGCGCACGCGCGAGCGGCGAGGTGATGGAGATGCGGCCCTTCTTGGCGTCGGCCTCGACTTCGCCGACGATTTGCCACACCGCCTTCTTCTCGGTGTCCTCATCGATCAGCGTCACGGTCGCGCCGAACTTGATGGTGTCGCCTGACAGTTTCGAAATGTCGATGATGTCGGCGCGCGCGAGCTTGTCCTCGAGCTCGGCGATGCGGCCCTCGTTGTGCGATTGCTCTTCCTTGGCGGCGTGATACTCGGCGTTCTCCGAGAGGTCGCCGTGCGAGCGCGCTTCCGCGATGTGTTCGATGATGCGCGGACGATCCACCGATTGGCGATGCTTCAACTCGTCCGTCAGCGCGGCGTATCCGCCCGCGGTCATCGGAACCTTATCCATCATCTTCGTCCTTCATCGCGCGCGCCCGGCGGCCGTGCACGAATATCCAGTTCAGCTAACGCAGGAATCAGGGCGCCAACGCGCCCGGAAGCCCAGTGATATTCGGCCCCGCTAAGGGCCGTGACAACATCCAATTGCGCGGTGAGTTCCAGCCATTCGGCTAATTGACCGCTTCGGGCCTTCAGCCCGGGCAGCGGTCAGCTTTCGGAAAAGTAACTCTGAAGCGTGCGGACCTCAAGGTCCCCGGCCCGATAGGCCCGGATTCCCCGTGCGGCCGCCACCGCGCCCGAAAGAGTGGTGTAATATGGCACTTTATGCAAGAGGGCAGCCCGCCGCAGCGAGCGGCTGTCGGCCAGCGCCTGCGGACCTTCGGTGGTATTGAAGACCAGCTGGACGTCGCCATTGGTGATGGCGTCGACGATGTGCGGACGGCCTTCGAGCACCTTGTTCACCTTTTCCGTCGGCACGCCGTTGTCGCTGAGGTAGCGCTGCGTGCCCGAGGTTGCCATCACCTTGAAGCCGAGCGAGTGCAACAGCCGCACCGCATCCGCGATGCGCATCTTGTCGTCGCCGCGCACCGAAACGAACACCGTGCCCTGCCGCGGCACGCGCGTGCCGCCGCCGAGCTGGCTCTTCGCGAACGCGACCTCGAAGGAGCGGTCGATGCCCATCACTTCGCCGGTCGAACGCATCTCCGGTCCGAGCACAGTATCGACGCCGGGGAAACGCGCGAACGGGAATACCGATTCCTTCACGCCGACATGGCCGAGCTTCTTCTTCTTCAGCTTGAAGTCGGCGAGCTTTTCGCCGGCCATGATCCGCGCCGCGATCTTGGCGACCGGCGTGCCGATCACCTTGGCGACGAACGGCACGGTGCGGGATGCGCGCGGGTTGACCTCGAGCACGTAGATCTCGCCGTCCTTGATGGCGTATTGCACGTTCATCAGGCCGACCACGTCGAGCCCGAGCGCGAGCTCGCGGGTCTGCCGCTCCAGCTCCTCGATGGTCTTGGCGTCGAGCGAATGCGGCGGCAGCGAGCAGGCGGAGTCGCCGGAATGGATGCCGGCTTCCTCGATGTGCTCCATGATGCCGACGATGAAGGTGTCCTTGCCGTCGCAGAGGCAGTCGACGTCGACTTCGGTCGCGTCGGACAGATAGCGGTCGAACAGCAGCGGGTTCTTGCCGAGCACGGTGTTGATCTGCCCGGTCTTGTCGTTCGGGTAGCGCGCCTTGATGTCGGCGGGCACCAGCTCGGGCAGTGTTCCCAGCAGGTAGTCGTTGAGCTGGTTCTCCTCGCGGATGATCTGCATCGCGCGGCCGCCGAGCACGTAGGACGGACGCACGACCAGCGGCAGGTCGAGGTCGGCGGCGACGAGGCGGGCCTGCTCGACCGAATAGGCGATGCCGTTCTTCGGCTGCTTGAGACGCAGCTTGTCGAGCACGCGCTTGAAACGGTCGCGGTCCTCGGCGAGGTCGATCGCGTCGGGCGAGGTGCCGAGGATCGGCACTTCGGCGGCTTCGAGCGCGTGGGCAAGCTTCAGCGGGGTCTGGCCGCCGAACTGCACGATCACGCCGTGCAGCGTGCCGTTCTTGCGCTCGGTCGCGATGATCTCGAGCACGTCCTCGGCGGTCAGCGGCTCGAAATACAGCCGGTCGGCGGTGTCGTAGTCGGTCGATACCGTTTCCGGATTGCAGTTGACCATGATGGTCTCGTAGCCGGCGTCCTCGAGCGCGAAGCAGGCGTGGCAGCAGCAATAGTCGAACTCGATGCCCTGGCCGATGCGGTTCGGCCCGCCGCCGAGGATGATCACCTTCTTGCGGTCCGACGGCGCGCTCTCGTCGGCAAATTCGCCGGCGAACGGCCGCTCATAGGTCGAATACATGTAGGCGGTCGGTGAAGCGAACTCCGCCGCGCAGGTGTCGATGCGCTTGAATACCGGGCGCACCCCGAGCGCGTGGCGCTTGGCGGTGACGTCGGCCTCGGTGGTCTCCGTGAGCACGGCGAGCCGCGCGTCGGAGAAGCCCATCGCCTTCAGCATCCGCATGGCGAACGCATTGGTCGGCAAGCCGCTGCTGCGGATCTTGCCTTCCATCTCGACGATGGCGCGCAGCTCCGCGAGGAACCAGGGATCGATCTTGCAGGAATTGAAGATATCCTCGTTGGACCAGCCGAGCCGCATCGCCTGCGCGACCTGCAGCAGGCGGTTCGGCGTCGGCGTGCCGAGCGCCGCGCGGATCGCGTTCTTGTCGTCGCTGCGGCCGAGGCCCTCGATGTCGATCTCGTCGAGGCCGGTCAGCCCGGTCTCGAGCCCGCGCAGGGCCTTCTGCAGGCTCTCCTGGAAAGTGCGACCGATCGCCATCACCTCGCCGACCGACTTCATCGAGGTGGTCAGCGTGGAGGAGGCGCCGGGGAATTTCTCGAACGCAAAGCGCGGAATCTTGGTGACGACGTAGTCGATCGTCGGCTCGAACGAGGCCGGCGTCGCGCCGCCGGTGATGTCGTTGGCGATCTCGTCGAGCGTGTAGCCGATCGCAAGCTTGGCGGCGACCTTGGCGATCGGAAAGCCGGTGGCCTTGGAGGCCAGCGCCGACGAGCGCGACACGCGGGGATTCATCTCGATCACGACCATGCGGCCGTCGTCCGGATTGATGCCGAACTGCACGTTGGAGCCGCCGGTCTCGACCCCGATCTCGCGCAGCACCGCAATCGATGCGTCGCGCATGATCTGGTATTCCTTGTCGGTGAGCGTCAGCGCCGGCGCCACCGTGATCGAATCGCCGGTGTGCACGCCCATCGGATCGACGTTCTCGATCGAGCAGATGATGATGCAATTGTCCTTCTTGTCCCGCACCACCTCCATCTCGAACTCTTTCCAGCCGAGAACGGATTCCTCGATCAGCACCTCGTTGGTCGGCGAGGCGTCGAGGCCGCGCTCGATGATGTCGAGATATTCTTCCTTGTTGTAGGCGATGCCGCCGCCGGTGCCGCCGAGCGTGAAGGAGGGGCGGATGATCGCGGGCAGGCCGATGTCGGACAGCGCCATCAGCGCTTCGGCCAAGGCCTGCTGCTGGTAGCGCTTGCGCCGCTCGTTCTCGCCGCCTTCCCACTGCCGTTCGAAGGCTTCGAGCTCGGGGCCGGACAGCTTGGCCTGATCGGCGAGGTACTTGTCGCGGTCGGACTTCTTCAGCGCCGACGCGTTGGCGAGCCGCGACCTAGGCGTCTGCAGCCCGATCTTCTCCATGGCGTCGCGGAACAGCTGGCGGTCTTCGGCCTTGTCGATGGCGTCGGCGGTGGCGCCGATCATCTCGACGTCGAACTTCTCCAGCGTACCCTGCTTGCGCAGCGACAGCGCGCAGTTCAGCGCGGTCTGGCCGCCCATGGTCGGCAGCAGCGCGAAGCCGCCGGGCACGACGTGGCGTTCCTTTTCGATGATCTTGGCGACGATTTCGGGCGTGATCGGCTCGATATAGGTCGCATCCGCCAGCTCCGGGTCGGTCATGATCGTGGCCGGGTTGGAATTGACCAGGACGATCCGATAGCCCTCTTCCTTGAGCGTCTTGCAGGCCTGCGTGCCGGAATAGTCGAACTCGCAGGCTTGGCCGATCACGATGGGACCGGCGCCGATGATCAGGATGGTGGAGATGTCGGTTCTTTTGGGCATCGGCTCTCGCGGACTGGAATTTAGGCACAAAAAAAGGGCGCGCTTCCCGCGCGTCCCTCGAGCCATGCGCTACATGTTGTAGCGCCGGAAGCGCGATCCCTCGCGCGCGGGTGGTCTTTAGACCAGTTTCCGCACCCGCGAAACCCCCAAAAACGCGCAATCAACCGCGATTCTGGGGGAAAATCCGCATTCGGCGTATGCCGGTTGGGGGTGCTCGGGATTGGGAGGGGCTACCGGCCCGGCTTCGCCCTGCGGGCTACGCCGCGGCAGCCTTCGCTACGAGAAGGCCTGCCGAGCCGAAGCTGCGTCAGCAGCGAAGGCTGGAGGCCCGGCCTGGATTTGAACCAGGATAAACAGTGTTGCACCACTGCCGCGTCGAAGCTTCCGCCACCGGGCCGAGTGGATCATTGCTGATTATTTCAGCGGCCGCCACGTTTACTGTTGGGTAACGTTAATAGCTGGCGCAACCCAGGATCAGTGGTGCGCCACGAACGTCATCCGCCACGGATTGTGCCCGATGTTGCGCGGCGCGCGTCGCGCGCTGAACCCCGCGGCGCCGAGCTTGGCGATCATCTCGTCCTCGCGGTAGCGCTGCAGTCCGATCCGGGTGCGCAGCTGGCGGTAGTCGGACAGCGCGGTTGAAGCCAGCCCGACCAGCGCATCGCGCAGGAAACCGTGGGTCGCCGCAAAGCGCAGCAGGGCCGCGACGTCCCTCGCCATCCCGACTTCAGGCCGCAGGATATCGCCGAGCACGAACCGGCCCGAGGGCTTCAGCAGGCGGTGGATCACGTCGAACGCGGAATCGAGCTCCTGCGGCGTCATGTATTGCGCCACCGAGTTCATCACCACGAGGTCGATCGAGTCCGCGTCCATGTGCTTCAGGTCATCGAGCGAGCGGACACGGATGCGGGTGTCGGGCGCAAAGCGCGCGACCAGACGGCCGCGTACGCCGGGCGCCGGCTCCGCCAGATAGAGCTGGGCGCAGGCATTGGCGACCTTCGCCGCCGACAGCGCCTCGCCGCAGGCATAGTCGAGCACCACGGCATCCGGCGAAGCGATGTAGCCGATGATGTCGTTTGCGATGATCTGGAAATGCAGGTCACGGTGCAGTCGGCTCGCATAGATCGTATGCGTGGAATCGTAATAATCGATCCATTCATCCATCGCGTTTGGTATCCGGCAGAACGGGTTCCTAGCCTCAGGAACGGGTGGGCTGATGATGCGTTAGCGGTCCGGCGGCCAATGTTCAATGCGCCGAAATACGGGTTCCTAACAGGAAGGTCCAACGTGAGCAAAGCCAAGACTGACAAGATCTCGCCCGATCTCGACACGCCGAGCGACCTGCCGCAGGCTGCGGTGGACACGATCTCGGCCTCGCTCAACACGCTTCTGGCCGACGCCTTCGCGCTCTATTTGAAAACCAAGAATTTCCATTGGCACGTCAGCGGCCGGCATTTTCATGATTACCATTTGTTGCTGGACGAGCAGTCGGAAGCGATCTTTGCGACCACCGACCAGCTCGCCGAGCGGGTGCGCAAGCTTGGCGGCGCGACGCTGAAGTCGATCGGCGATATCGCCAGGCATCAGACCATCAAGGACAATGACGACGATTATGTGCCGCCGCGCGAAATGCTGCGCGAGTTGATGGAAGACAACAAGCACATGGCGGCCGCGATGCGCAAGGCACACAAGCTGGCCGACGACCAGGAGGACTCCGGCACCGCGGGCCTGCTCGAAACCTTCATCGACGAAACCGAGCGCCGCACCTGGTTCCTGTTCGAGGCAAGCCGCCAGGAAGGCAGCAACGCGGCGTAAGCTGCGCGCCCGCACCCGCGAGGCAGCAATCCAGAGCTGTTTTGCTCCGGATTGCTTTGCCAAGGTCGCTGTCTGGCCGCTCGGCAGCGTTCAGTGCGGTTGAAGCTTACTGAGCCGAGAAACCCACCGTCGTCTGCGATCTCTCGATCGGCGGAGGATTCCACTTTCCGGTCAGCGCCTCCGATTTCGGACCGTAGAGGCGCATGGTCAGGTTGAAGGCTCCCTTCGGCGCCGGAAGCCAGTTGGCTTCCTTGTCCTTGCCTGGATTCTCGTTCTGGAAGTAGAGATCGAGCGAGCCGTCCGGGTTGTATTTGAACGGCATCCAGCTGGACACAGCGAAGCGGTTCAGCACGTTACCGACCTGGAATCCTTCCTGGTCGTAGAGCGTGATCGACCAGAAGGCATTGACCGGTGGGGTGGCGCCCTTGTCGAACGTGATCGTATACTTGTTAGCGCCGTCGAGCGGTTTGCCGGTACTGTCGGCGAGATTGAGCGGATAAATGGCGTCCTCCGGCAGGTTGGCGCCAAGCCCGAGCTGCGCGACGATCGCACGCTTCAAATAGTAGTTGCCGTAAACGCCCATCGTGTCGGTGTTCATCGACCAGCCGTTCGCAACGCGCGCCAGCGTCGGCACCTTCCATGCCATCAGCTTCTGCCCGTCCTGCGGCGCCGTCTCCAGCGCCCGTTGCAGCACCGGGTCCACCTTGCTGATTTCGAAGCTCTTGCCGGGCTCGATGCCGATCCTCTTCATCTGCGCGATGATTGGTTCATCGGTGATGTGCGGCGGGTGAAGCTTGAGCAGCTCGGCGGCCTGCGCGAAGTAGACGCCGGCCGACATGGTATCGACCTGCACCTTGGGCGCCGTCTTCATGTCGACGCTGGGATCGATCCTGACCTCGGTCGGCTTCTGAGTCTTGCCGAACTCGGAAAGAGGCGTGACCTTGTAGCCGGCCTGGATCTTGTGGACCGCATCGTAGTCCGGCGGGCCGTCCGTCTTGGTGCGGCCAATGACCCAGACGTAAGGCGTCGGCGCGTCGATGCGCTGGGTATCCTTCGGAAGCTTGAACTCCTCTGCAAACCTGTCGCGCAGATCAGGCCGCCATCCCGGAGCCGTCACCAGAAAGGTCCCCGCTTTGGTGCCCGTGGTGCGCCAGCCGGGCGAGGCGAACACATCCGACCACATGTCCAGCATCGGCAGCAAATAGAAGCGTCCATCGGTATCGGGAACGGAGACGACAACCGGCTCCTTGGTCATGTCCAGCCATGAAACGGAATAGAGCGTATCGAAGTTGGACCGCACCACGCCCTTGAAATTCGCCGGTGGGTATTCGGGCACGTTGACGAAGGTATTCATCGGGCCCTTGAAGTTGTCCTTGCCGGGCTCGACGTTGGTGAACTGCTTTCGCGTGATGTCCATCGTCAGGAGCGGGTAGAAGTAAATATAGGCGTCCACCGCGATCGCGTGTGCCTCCTGCTCGTTGATTGCCGGCGCCGTCTGGGCCAGCGCTGCAGGCGCGGTAGCCGCGCCAATGCAGAGCGACAATGTCAGCGTCAGAATTCCTCGAAACATGTCGAATTCTCCTCTCCTGATCTCTGTTGCGGTTGCTTGTGGGAAGCGCGGAGCATCTGATGCCGTCAGGTGATGTGTATGACCTCCATTGCTCCTGCAAAAAGAGCAGCAGCGGACGCGGAAGTTCTGTCACTCCCGCAGATGAATCGCGCGCTTTAAGGTGTCATTGGCGGCATAAATCGCCGCAGCGATGCTGACTTAAATCAAGGTTCTTTGAAAAGTGATGCCGGCAGGCTTAACGTTGAAAAAGGGCTGCACTACCTCCACGCGTGGCACTCTAGCACGGGCAGGAAGCGGGAGCGAGTAGCGCTCAATATGGCGACAGGCCGAATCGTCAGTGGCCTTCCGTGATCACGGGCATTCTCTGCCCGCATAGTTTCGGGAATCCGTTGAGCGCGCAAAAAGAGCCGCACGCATAACGATTGGGCTACGGATAATCAATTTAGGTTGCCTGTATCCCGTCACCTTCCCCAAGGGGGAGAACGAAACACAGTCCGTTCGACAATCTTGAATCCTAGCGTTTCCACAGCCGCAGCAGCGGCCCGTCCTTGCCCATCACCGGATCGGTCGCGGGGATCGCGACCAGCGGGATCGTCTTCAGCGCCCTGGCGTGGTTCTCCGGCGTCGGCCGCTGCAGATCCATCGGGGGGCCCGGCGGATAGGCGCCGACCACGCAGAAATCGTCGCTCGCCGACAGGCATTGATGCCCGGTGCCGGCGGGCAGGATCGCGACGTCGCCGGCCGCGATCTCGAGTGCTTGCCCGCGCTCGCCGCCGAACTGCACGCGCGCGCGGCCGCGCGCGACGCCCAGCACCTCGTGCACGGTGGCGTGGTAATGCGCGAAGTCGTAGACGCCGTTGCGCCACATCGCGCCCCAGCCGTTCTCGCCGAACAGCTGCTCGATGCTGGCCTCGGGATTCTTGCTGACGTCGACGGCGGCCTTGTAGACCAGGAACGGCATCGGATTGTTCGGCACCAGGCCGTCGTCCCGGAAGACGATGGTCTGGGGTTCGATATCGGTACGGACGACCGACATGGTGGCTCTCCAGCGCTGCGAGGTGGTCTCCAGAGCATCAAACCGTCGGTCCGCAAACCGTTCCAGCTAGATTTTGAACTTCAACACGTCTTCCCTGAACCTGAGCCCGTGCCCGGGCCGCTCCGGCGCGGTGATCATGCCGTTGGCGATTTCGGGCGGGTCGACCCAGAGATCGTCGATCAGCGCCATGTTCTCGCACCAGATCCCGTTCGGAATCGAAGCCAAGAGGTGCACATTGAGTTCGGGAAACAGATGCGGCGCGATGGTGATGCCGAACGTGTCCGCAAGCGCCGCGATCTTGCGCAGGTCGGTCATGCCGCCGCGCATCGGGTCGGGTTGCAGGATCGGCAGGCAGGGATTGAGAAAGAACGGCCGCAGATCGTAGCGCGTGAAATGCGTCTCGCCGCCGACGACGCGCATGTCGAGCGCCGCCGCGATGCGCTGGTAGCCGGCGAAATCATCGGCCGGCACCGGCTCCTCGAGCCAGTAGATATCGTACTTCTCGAACTTGCGTCCCATCTCGATCGCGACATCGGCGCTCCAGCCCATGTTGACGTCGATCATGATGTCGATGTCGGGCCCGAGCGCCTCGCGCATGCGGCGCACATTGTCGAGGTCCTGCGCCGGAGTGTGGACATGCGCGACCTGCATCTTGATCGCCTTGTAGCCCTGCTTCACGAAATGCAGCGCCTTCTCGATCATCCCGTCGCCACCGGCGCCCCGGAAGCAGCCGGAACCATAGATCGGGATTTCCGAGCGATAGTGCCCCCACAGCCGGTGCAGCGGCAGACCGGCCCGTTTCCCGACCGCATCCCACAGCGCGATGTCGAGCGCCGACATGGCCATCGCGGCGATGCCGCCGCGGCCATAGGTCATCGTCGCCGTCCACAGATCGCGCCAGATCGCCTCGATCGCGGTGGCGTCCTTGCCGATGACGCGCGGGATGATGCATTCCTCGAGACAGGCCGCGATCGACTTCATCGCCGGCTTGAACACGAACAGATAGCCCATGCCGGTAACGCCGCCGGACGTTTCGACGTCACAGATCAGAATGTCGCGCGTCGCGCCGAGCGCTGCGCCTTTCAGCCAGGGATCGTCGGCCCAGGGCAGCCGCAGCATCGTCACGCGGATGTCGCGGATGGTCATGTCTGAATGGGCTGAAATCATCGGCGTTCCCTTTCCAGGCCGGATCATGTTTGCCTGATCTCGGACAGGGAAACTCAATCACAGAGCGCAGGCCGCGATCCAGCGCGCTTCGTCATGGCTCCAATGCGCCAAGATCTGGCGCCAAGATCCGATTGCCTTCAGGTCGTCTTGGGCAACTCGAACACCAGGCAGGTCGTGGTGGCATGCGCGAGCAGCTTGCCCTTGCCGTCGGTAATCCGCGCCTCCGCGGTCGCAATCCGGCGGCCGGCGTTGAGCACGTGGCCCTCGGTGCGGATTTTGCCGGTGTCCTGGCTCATGCCGCGGACGAAGGAGATCTTGAACTCCAGCGTGGTGTAGCCAAAGCCCTGCGGCAGCGTGGTCTGCACCGCAAGCCCCATCGCGGAATCCAAGAGGATCGCTGCGTAGCCGCCATGCACCGAGCCGATCGGGTTGTAGTGGCGCAGGCCCGGGATGCTATGGATCACCACATGGCCGGTCTCGGCGGAGCAGTCGAACGGTTCGACATTCTCCATGATCGGCGGCTCCGGCAGGGTCCGCGCGAAGATGCCGCGCACGAAGTCGAGCCCCGGCATCGATGCCATCACCGCCATCGAGGAGACGCCGTAGACGGGCTTCGGGGTGGCGGGGGCAGTCATGTCGGCATTTCCCGTGATCTGATGCGAAGGCGCATTGTCCATCAGTGCTTGCAGCACATGACAGTCCGTCATGCCCGGACTTGATCCGGGCATCCATCTTTCTTCAAGGGATGGATTGCCGGGTCCCGTCCACGCCGAGGCTCCGACGAGGCCAGTGGTCCCGGGCGCGCCGAAGCCTTTGGCGGAGGCGGCAAGCCCGGCAATGACGATCGGGCTCTAAGCCGCGCGCTTGTTCTTCCGCATCAGATCGGCGAAGCGCTGGAACAGGTAGTGCGAGTCGCGCGGGCCGGGCGAGGCTTCCGGGTGATACTGCACCGAGAACACCGGCTTGCCCTCGAGCGCGATGCCGCAATTGGAGCCGTCGAACAGCGAGATATGGGTCTGGGTCGCACCTTTCGGCAGCGTCGCCTGGTCCACGGCAAAGCCGTGGTTCATCGAGGTGATCTCGACCTTGCCGGTGGTCTCGTCCTTGACCGGATGGTTGGCGCCGTGATGGCCCTGATGCATCTTCATGGTCTTGGCCCCGACGGCAAGGCCAAGCATCTGATGGCCGAGGCAGATGCCGAAGGTCGGCGTCCCCGAAGCGATCACCTTCTGGATCACGGGCACGGCATATTTGCCGGTGGCGGCCGGATCGCCGGGGCCGTTCGACAGGAATACGCCGTCCGGCTTCATCGCGAGGATGTCTTCGGCGGCGGTCGTCGCCGGCACCACGGTCACCTTGGCGCCAACGCCGGCGAGCAGGCGCAGGATGTTGCGCTTGATGCCGTAGTCGATCGCGACCACGTTGAATTCCGGCGCGGTTTGCTGGCCGAAACCGTTGCCCCACACCCAGGGCGTCTCGTCCCAGGTGAAGCGCTGGCCGGAGGTGACCATCGGCACCAGGTCCATGCCCTCGAGGCCGGGCCATTCGCGGGCTTCTTCCTTCAGGCCGTGCAGGTCGAACTCGCCGTTTCTGGCGTGCGCGATCACCGCATTGGGCATGCCCTTGGAGCGGATCAGCGCGGTCAGCGCCCTTGTGTCGATGCCGGAGAGGCCGATGATGCCGCGCGCCTTCAACCACTGGTCGAGGTGGCGGGTGGCCCGGTAATTCGAGGGATCAGTGATCGCCGAGCGCAGGATCACGCCGCGCGCGCCGGGCGTCGCCGCCATGTTCACCGTCTCGATGTCTTCCTCGTTGGTACCGACATTGCCGATATGCGGGAAGGTGAAGGTGATGATCTGGCCGGCATAGGACGGATCGGTGAGGATCTCCTCATAGCCGGTCATCGCGGTGTTGAAGCAGACCTCGCCGACGGCGTGGCCCTCCGCGCCGAGACCGAAGCCTTCCAGCACGGTACCATCGGCGAGCACAAGGAGCGCGGTCGGTTTATCGTCCGGCCAGGCGGGAGCGTTTTCGGATGTTGTCATGAGCCCTTTAAATAGACGCCGCACCCTGCGGCGTCAAAGCGAAAGGGCACGGATTCACACGGCAATACCGGCCGATTTGACAGGCCCGAACGGCCTTTTAATCTAAAGTTCCCTGAAGCGGCCGTTTGCTTGCCGAAAATGACCCGTCCGGAGCTCCCGCATGGATAATACGATGCCGATCCTGCTCGTCCCGGGCCTTATCTGCTCGCCGCGGATTTTCGCCCCGGTCATCCCGGCGCTGTGGCGATGCGGGCCGGTGACGGTCGCCAACCATGTCAGGGACGACAATATGGGGGCGATCGCCCGCCGGATCCTGGCCGAGGCGCCGCCGCGCTTTGCGCTCGCCGGGCACTCGATGGGCGGCTACATCGCCTTCGAGATCATGCGGCAGGCGCCGGACCGGGTTGCGAAGCTGGCGCTGATGAGCACCCAGGCGCGGGCCGATACGCCGGAAGCGACCGCGCGTCGCCGCGGCATGATTGAGCGTGCCAGAAGCGGCCAATATCGCAGCGTGGTCGATGAGCTGTTTCCGGGCTTCGTGCATCCGTCGCGGCAGGGCGATGCAAGCCTGCGCCGGATCGTCGACGACATGAGCGAGGACGTCGGCGCCGAGGCCTTCATCCGCCAGCAGAACGCGGTGCTCAGCCGGCCGGATTCGCGGCCGAGCATGGCCTGGATCAAGTGCCCGACCTTGGTGCTGACGTCGGATACCGACAACACCGTGCCGAATTCGCTGTCGGACGAGATGGCCAACGGCATTCCCGGCGCAAAACTTGTGGTGCTCGCCAATTGCGGTCACCTGCCGCAGCTGGAACAGCCGCAGGCCTGCGCCGATGCGCTGGTCGAATGGCTGAGGAACTAGGTTGTTCTGCCGGTGCAGACTGCCTAGATGAGGGGATTGCTGGTTCAAGGAAAACGAAATGCTGCGCGACGACATCAATACTGCGGTCAAGGAAGCGATGAAGGCAAAGGACGAGCGCAAGCTGTCCACGCTGCGCATGGTCAATTCGACCATCAAGAACGCCGACATCGACGCGCGCGGGCAGGGCAAGCCGCCCCTCTCCGATGCCGACCTGCTCGGCCTGCTGCAGAAGATGATCAAGCAGCGCCAGGAGTCGGTCGAGCTCTATGACAAGGGCGGCCGCGCCGAGCTCGCGGCCCAGGAGCGCGAGGAGATCGCCGTGATCTCGGCGTACCTGCCGAAGCAGATGTCCGATGACGACGTGAAGGCCGCGATCTCGGCGATCATCGCCGAGACGGGTGCCGCCGGCATCAAGGACATGGGCAAGGTGATCGGCGCGCTGAAGGCGAAATACGCCGGCCAGATGGATTTCGGCAAGGCCAGCGGCCTGGTGAAGGCGGCGCTGACGGGCTAGCCGTTCGTCCCGGCTGGCTTGCGGCGCAAAGTGCCGCGGACCGAATTGTGGGAACCTTTCTGCTGACGGAGCATCTGACGGGCATGACCTCGCGATGACTCCGCAAAGGAAAGGCCCCGATGAACCCGATTGTGCATGCGCTGGATCGTGCAAGAGCCGCTCAAACCGAATCCGACAAGCCGACCCGGGCCGAAGTCGAGGCCGCAGTCCGCACCATCATCCGCTGGACCGGTGACGATCCGGAGCGGGATGGTCTGCTTGAAACTCCGGCGCGTGTGACGCGTTCGTTCGAGGAATTCTTTGCGGGTTACGACCAACGTCCCGCGGAGATCCTGGAAAAGACCTTCGAGGAAATCGAAGGCTACGACGAAATGATTGCCCTGCGGGGCATCCGCTTCGAGAGCCATTGCGAGCATCATATGGCGCCGATCGTCGGTCAGGCCTGGGTTGCCTACATCCCGAACGGCCGCGTGGTCGGCATCAGCAAGCTGGCGCGGGTGGTCGACATCTATGCCAGGCGTTTGCAGATTCAGGAGAAGATGACGGCGCAGATCGCCAACACCATCAACGACGTCTTGAAGCCTCAGGGCGTGGGCGTCATCATCAAGGCGTCGCATCATTGCATGACGACCCGTGGCGTACACAAGCCGGATACCGATCTCGTGACCAGCCGCATGCTGGGTTGCTTTCGCGACAATGCGCTAACCCGCCAGGAATTCCTCGGCATAGCGGTTTAGAGCGTCACAGGGCGATGGAGGAATGATATGGCCGATCAGCAAGCTCCTTCCGGTCCCGATCTGACACAGGGCGTGGCACTCTCCGACTTCTCTGGCGCGATGTTGCTCGGCCATGTCGGCGACGAGGACGTGCTGCTGGTGCGTTCGGGCGCGGATATCTTTGCCATCGATGCGCATTGCAGCCATTACCACGGCCCGCTCGCCGAAGGCCTCCTTGAGGGCGAGACCGTCCATTGCCCATGGCATCACGCCTGCTTCGATATTCGCACCGGTGAAGCGACCGCCGCGCCCGCCTTCAACGCGCTCGCGGTCTGGAAGGTCGAGCGCGAGGGCGATCGCGTCATCGTGCGCGAGAAGCGCGCGCAGCCGAAATTCTGCGTCAAGGGTCCGGTCGATGCGCCCGGCAGCATTGTGATTGTCGGCGGCGGCGGGGCAGGGTTTGCCGCCGCCGAGATGCTGCGACGGCAGGACTATCGCGGCAGCATCGTCATGTTGAGCGGCGAGGCCGCGCCGCCGGTGGACCGTCCGAACCTGTCAAAGGACTTCCTCGCCGGCAGCGCGCCGGAAGACTGGCTGCCGTTGAAACCGGACGATTTCTATCGTGATGCGGCGATCGATCTCAGGCTCAGGACCGAGGTCAAGTCGATCGATACCGGCCGCCGCAATGTCGTGCTCGCCGGTGGCGAAGTGCTCGCCTATGACCGGCTGCTGCTGGCGACCGGCGCGGAGCCGGTGCGGCTGCCGATCCCGGGCGCGGATCAGCCCCACGTTCATGTGTTGCGCACCGTCGACGATTGCCGGGCCATCATCGCCTCGGCCAGCGGAGCGCGCCGCGCGGTTGTGATCGGTGCGAGCTTCATCGGCCTCGAGGTGGCGGCCTCGCTCCGCGCGCGGGAAATCGAGGTCCACGTGGTCGGGCTGGAGCAGCGGCCGATGGAACGCGTGCTCGGGCCTGAGATGGGCGATTTCGTCCGCGCGTTGCACGAAGAGCATGGCGTCGTCTTCCACCTTGGCGACACGGTGACCGCGATCGAGGGCAAGCGCGCCCGCCTGAAGAGCGGGCCCGTGCTCGATGCCGATCTCGTCGTGGTCGGTGTCGGCGTGAAGCCGCGGCTGGCGCTGGCGGAAGCGGCCGGGCTCGCCATCGATCGCGGCGTGACAGTCGACGCCTATCTCGAGACCAGCGTTCCCGGCATCTACGCGGCCGGCGATATCGCGCGCTGGCCGGATCCGCACAGCGGCCAGAACATCCGGGTCGAGCATTGGGTGGTGGCGCAGCGCCAGGGCCAGACCGCCGCGCGGAATATGCTTGGGCAGCGCGAGGTGTTCGACGCGGTGCCGTTCTTCTGGAGCCAGCATTACGACGTGCCGATCAACTATGTCGGCCATGCCGAGCAGTGGGACGAGATCGCGGTGGATGGCAGCATTGCCGGTAGGGATTGCAAGCTGCGCTACAAGCGCGGCGGGCGCGTGCTCGCGGTCGCATCGATCTATCGCGACCTCGATAGCCTCAAGGCCGAGGTCGCAATGGAGCGGGCGTAAGCCTGACGGCTTTCTCCTCAAGGATGTTCGTAGCCCGGATGCAGTGAAGCGAAATCCGGGGGAGTCTGTCCACTCGATGAGAACCCCGGATTGCGCGGAGCCTGTCATCGGGCGCGCGTTCGCGCGACCGCTCCATCCGGGGTTCTTTATCCGGGCACCACATTCTTCGTCAGCCCGGGCTTGTCCCGGGCATCGACGTCTTTACAATCTGCCACAGCAAAACGCGGATGGCAGGGGAAAGCCCCGGCCATGACGAGGGACGGAAGCAACACACACCATGCTCAAGGAAGCCGCTACTTACGACGAGCTCTATCGCAACTTCCGCTGGGACGTTCCCGCGCGCTTCAACATGGCGACCGCGTGCTGCGACTGCCATGCCGACGGCACCGGGCGGCTCGCGCTGCTCTATGTCGACGAGGATGGCGGCACCACGCGCACCTCGTTCGACGAGGTCGCGGACGCCTCGCGCCGTTTCGCCAATGTGCTGACCGCCGACGGGCTGGTGCGCGGCGACCGCGTCGCGGTGTTCCTGTCGCAATCGCTCGAACTGCCGGTCGCGCATCTCGCGGCGTTTCGCGCGGCGATGATCTCGATCCCGCTGTTCGCGCTGTTCGGCGAGGACGCGCTCGAATTCCGCCTGTCGAATTCTGCTGCCAAGGCCGTGATCACCGATGAGGCCGGCTGGGAGAAGATCGCGAAAATCCGCGATCGCCTGCCCGAGTTGAAGAGCATCTATATCGTCGGCGAAAAGACGCCGGCGGGGACGAGACCGTTCTGGAGCGCGATCAAGTCGGCGTCGCCTGAGTTTGCGACCGTCGACACCTCGGCCGACGATCCCGCGCTGATCATCTACACGTCGGGCACCACGGGCAATCCGAAGGGCGCGCTGCACGCGCATCGCGTCGTGCTCGGCCATCTGCCCAATGTCGAGATGTGCCACAACTTCCTGCCACGGCCCGGCGACCTGATGTGGACGCCGGCCGACTGGGCCTGGATCGGCGGCCTGATCAACGGCCTGTTCGCATTCTGGTACCACGGCATCCCGATGGTCGGTCACCGCGCCCGCAAGTTCGAGCCGCAAGCGGCGATGCAGATGATGGCCGAGCTCGGCATCCGCAACGTGTTCCTGCCGCCGACCGCGCTGAAGCTGATGCGGCAGGCGAATGTGAAGAATTCCGGCGTCAGGCTGCGCAGCATCTTCACCGGCGGCGAGTCGCTCGGCGGCGAATTGCTGGATTGGGTGCGCGACACCTTCGGCATCGACGCCCATGAGGTGTTCGGTCAGACCGAATGCAACCTCGTGATCGGCAGCAATTCCAACCTGTTTCCGATCCGTCCGGGCTCGATGGGCCGCGCCACGCCGGGCTTCGACGTCCGCATCGTCAACGAGAAGGGCGAGGAGCTGCCGCGGGGCCAGCGCGGCATCATCGGCGTCCGCCAGCCGTGCCCGTGCACCATGACCGAGTACTGGCGCAATCCGGAAGCGACCGCGAAGAAATATGCCGGCGAATTCCTGCTGACCGGCGATCTCGGCGTGCAGGATGAGGACGGCTATTTCTGGTACGTCAGCCGCGAGGACGACGTCATCACCACCGCCGGCTATCGTGTCGGCCCGTCCGAGATCGAGCACACGCTGATGAAGCATCCGGCGGTCGCGATGTCGGCGGTGGTCGGCATCCCCGACCCGATCCGCACCGAATCGATCAAGGCCTGGATCGTGCTGCGGCCGGGCTACGCGCCGAACGATGCTTTGGCGCGCGAGATCCAGGAGTTCGTCAAGGTTCAGCTCGCCGCCCACGAGTATCCGCGCTTCGTGCAGTTCGCCGACAGCCTGCCGATGACGGCGACGGGCAAGGTGCTGCGGCGGGAGCTGAGGGCGCTGGGGTAGATTCTCTCCGGCAAGTCCGTCACGATACGCACATGCAAAAGACTGCCTCGCAGGCCCCCGGCCTGCATCGCGCCTCGCTCCGGAAGCTCCACGAACTGGATGCGGCGCTGGAGCTGATGTATTACGGCTGGCGCGGGATGACGCTGGCGGCTGACCAGTATCTTGCCACGGTTGGCCTGTCGCGCCCGCACCATCGCATTCTCTATGTCATTGCGCGGCGACCCGACATTTCGATCGGCTCGCTGATCGAGGTGCTCGGCATTTCCAAGCAGGCCTTGAACCGGCCACTTGGCCTGTTGCTGGAGCGAAAACTCGTGGCGGCGAAACGGTCGCCCGAGCAGCATCGTTCCAAATTGCTGCACCTGACCGCAGCAGGGCAACGCATCGAGCAGCGCGCGTCCGACCACGAGCGCGAGGTGCTCCGTGAGGCATTCGATCGTGTCGGCGCGCCCGGCACCGCCGCATGGATGGCGGTGATGGGAGCAATCGCCGACAACAACTAGCCTCCTCAAGTCAACATAGTTGACGTGAGAGGCTCGTCGTGCCAGTCCGCCCCGCAGTCACGCGGGGGAGGGCAGTCGCATGGGCGAACAGATCATGGACCGGGCGGCTGCCGGACGCTTTGTCGAGGCGTGGTGCGCGAACTGGTGCAACGTCGATATCGACGCCGTCGTCGCGCACTTCGCCGACGATGCCGAGATGCGCAGCCCGTTGGCGCTCAAGTTGACGGATGCCCCGGTGGTCACGGGGGCCGAGAATATCCGCGCCTACTGGCGTAAGGCCTATGGCAGCATCGCAAGCGCGGACCTCAAGATCCTGAACTGGAGCTGGGACGAGACCATCGCGCGCCTGACGGTGTGGTGGCAACTCGGCGATACGCGCGCCAGCGAGTTCATGGACTTCGATGGCGCCGGCCGTGTGGTGCGCAGCGAAGCGTTCTACGGAAAATAGCCCATGCGATTTTCGGATGTCGTCCTGCTGCTCAACGCGCTCTGGTTCGGCGCCGCATTCGTCCAGTTCAGCATCGCCCAGCGCAACACGCTGAAGATCCTGGTCCCACGCGAGGAGCGTGGCAATCCGATCGCGCCGACCTTGTCGGCCAGCGTCGCGTTTCTCGGCGGCATCAATCTGCCGATCGGGCTGCTGTCGATGTACTTCCTGGTCGCAAGGCCGCCGTTCTTTCAGGCTATTGAGGCGCAGCTCTCACTGTTCCTGTTCTTCGCCGCGTGTCACTTCAGCCAGTTCGCCTACAATTTGCCTGTGCTGATGCGAGGCGGGCGCGTCGGGGTCGCTTACTGGCCGGTGCTGAAGGGCCCGATGCTCAGGATCTTCGTCATCGACGCGACGCTGTTTGCGGCCAACCTGATTGTTGCGCTCTTGCTCGTGGCGTGAGCTACGAGGGCTGGGCGTAATACCTCCTCACCGTCGTCCCGGGCAAGCGAAGCGCGACCCGGGACCCATAACCACAGCTATATGTCGTTGTGCGACGCCGTGGCCCCAGCGAACTTCACACGCAGAGCGGTGGTTATGGGTCCCTGCTTTCGTGTTTGGTCCCGTATGATTGGCGAGGGCCCGCATTGGGGCCTGGTAGCGGAGGCATTTGAGCCTGGTTCGATTGTAGTCGTGGACGAATTTGGCGATGAAGGTGTCTCGATCGGCGTGATCGATGAAGGTCCGCCGGGCGCTGCCACGCTTTGTTTCGCGGCCAATGGCTTCGGCGATGCGCCGGTTGAAACGTTCGACGAGTCCGTTGGTCTGCGGATGGTAGGGCTTGGTCAGGCGATGCTGGATGCCGCACTGTCGGCAGAGTTGATCAAAG
>NZ_JAGKJL010000086.1:0-27217 GCF_020329495.1 Bradyrhizobium australafricanum
GCTGGGACGACTTCGGCCGCTTCCTCGACGATGGCAGGATCTGCTTGACCAACAATTGCGCTGAGCGCGCATTGAGAGGCATCGCCTTGGGAAGGCGCAACTGGACCTTCGCTGGTAGCCAGCGTGGCGCCGACCGTGCCGCCATCATGCTGACGATGATCACGACCTGTCGCCTCAACGACGTCGATCCCAAGGCCTGGCTCGCCGAGGTCCTCGCCCGGATCGCCGATCTTCCCGCGTCGCGCCTGCACGAACTGCTGCCCTGGGAATGGAAGCTCCTGCGCCAGGCCGATAAGCCTGCCGGTCAGCAGGCCGCCTGACCATCACCCAACCGATCATAGAGCTCACTGTGCCCGCGCGCATGCGTCAATCAGGCGGTCTTCGTCGTATGCGTACGCTTCGCGTGCTTGACTTGAATTGGATGTGCCGGACGATCGGTCCTCGGGACATCACCAAGTCGTAACCATGGGCGTCGAATAGAACGCAGCACTTCTACATCTGTAATGCCTTGTCTCCACAGTTCACGAAGTGAGTCTCCAACGAACACGTGTTCAACGATGCGTTCGCGGAGTGAGGAGTGTCGGTAGTGCGCTTTACTGTCCATTGCGGGCACACATCTTAGGGACTTCCGGTGCTGGGCTTAACCGGGGTGGTTGAACGATCCGAAGCAGACTTTGCCGCCGCAACAAGAATTTCAGACAAGACCTTATCGGCATTGCTCGCGTGCGTGAGCAGCAGATCAGATAGCTTCGTGTTTTGGGCCTGGAGTGTTTTTAGTATCTCAGTTCGTTCAGATTGTAGGGATGCTGCTTGAATCCGTAGAGCATCAAGCTCATGATTGACCGCTGAGAAGGCATAATAGCAAATTGTGAGCGCAAGGCCGACGGGGACGAGCAGGGAGGTGTTTGCTATGCCCCATGCCAGGTCAAGCGCTTGTCTGCCCTTCGAGCGCCCAGTCGGCTGGGTATCCGTCACTTTCAGATCCTCGCCAACAACTTTGGCTGGTGTCACGACTTGGATCACGTCAGGCTCGCCGAGTGCCTCTCGAAACGCAAGAGGGGCGTAAATCGTAAGCAGCGATAGGACGAAATCGCGAAGCTCTACACTGTCGATGCCCGTAATATCCAAGATTGGCTTCAGCGATCCATATTCGAGACTTGCGATTCTTAGTTCAATGTCCGCGCTTCGGGGCACTCTCCAGCGGGAGTAGGCGCGTTGAACTTCGTCATTTATGAGCCTCTGCAGAGCTGCGGGAAAACCAACCCGAAAGCGTTGCTCGAACGCTTCAATCTGCGGCCTTGTAGGAGCTGGCACATCGTCAGGGAAAGGTTGATCACGCGAAGCGATGAGAAATCGATGCCAGAATGCCTTCCTCTCCGGGTAGGAGTCTTCCGAATACGTGAGTATGTCGAGTGCAATTTCGATAAACATCCGTCGTCCCCCGAAACCGTTATCTCTTCTAATGCTGTGCGATGAATTGATGGCCCTACCCCGAGGGGCTTACTCTAGTCCAGAGTGGCCGCTCGAATGTCGTGGAGGACTGCGAGAGTCATTTCGTTCACGCCACCCTTTTGGCTCTTCACCATTTCCATGTAGACCCCAAGCGCATCGGGAAACTGGCCCGGTAGCAAAGCGTCGCTCTCCTCAAGGCAGTTGATGAGCACTTGAAATGAAGCGACCATCGCCGCTCCGTAGGCAGCGATGACTTCGCCCTCAGGCGTGAGTTTCCCTTTCGACATTTAGCTCCTCCCTTTCGAGGCGGGAATCATTGACATTGCCACGACAGCGAATCGTGGCCCGATCCCCAGGCTACGTCCGCGATAGTTGCTACTGATGCAATCGCACTAATCGGCCGCTCCCGAAAGGAGTAAGTGTGTGTCCAAGAGGTTCCTTTCTCGGCACTCTTTTCGAACAAGCTTGGAAAGATGAGCTTCGAAAGGCCTTGCCCAATGGCAATTGAGCTCATGTTCGAGTTCATTGTCGAAGCGTATCGGTGACTTCACCGTCACGGGCGCAGTGACGAAATAGTAGAGTGTGAGGCGCTCGCCGATTAGCGCGTCGGTCATGATCCGCTTCCAACGCTGGTCTGTCTTGTCGTTCGCTATTTTTAGATCAGTTTTCTTCCCCGTGTAGCCGCGAAAGCGAACCCGCAAACCACCTCGTGACTCTGCTTTTCCAATCTTTTGAATCCTTGAGCCGTCGTGAGAAAACAGGCAGTAGACGCCGCAATCCTCGGGTAGTGGTGCAGCGTAGAGGTCGCACCATGAAAACCGCGACTGGTCCGGAAGGTATTCGAGTTCAGTGCCATGGCGTTGGAATGCACTCTTCAGTTTTTCGATTGCCGACACAGCCCAAAATCTCCTCTTATTTTCTTCCAGCATCCGACCGTTGGGTACAAGCGTGGGGCGGATCGGAGACCGGAGGCGGAAGCTAATCCAGAGCGGCTGCCCGCGAATGCCGTTTAGTCGGCGGGAGTGAAGCTCAACGAGAACTCGTACTTGAGAAGTTTGAGGCCTACGGTTCTTTTCGACGCAGCCATAATTCGATCAGGAAAGTCGGAAGCGATAAGGAGGACTCTTACTTCTTCGTTCTTCTCATCGCCCAAAGCCTGGGCGTATCCCAGAGCTTGCTCCATGGCACCGGCCGGACACTTCCCCGCCTTCAACTCGATAACGACAAGCTTCCCGTTCGTATCGCGTGCGACAATGTCGATATAGCCTGTAGCAACGCCCAACTCCTTGCCGCCATCGGCCTCGACAAGGCCAGGTTCGATTCTGGAGAGCTGCTTCCTAACCGCCGCTTGCATCTCGCGCTCAATTCCAAACGCTGAACCCGGCGTCTGGTCCGCGTCCGCGATCAGATCATCCTCCGGGGAAACGTCGGGAGACTGTTGTGCAACATGGAATTGAGCGTAGCTGTTCAGAATTGACTTTGCTTGCGAAGGAAAATTGTCGAACGGCGGTCGTGTTTCGGCTGCGGCCCAGGCCAGCGTCTTTTCGACGCCGTCTCGTGCGAGAGCTTCATCAAGCCCCCCGATAAGCCGGTCTATCCGCCCGATGTAGGAAAGGTAGACATTCAGCGTACTCGGCTTTCGAGTCGGGCTGAGATACTCTTTAAATTGCTCGCTTCTGTAGGTCATGACGTGCTGCCTGTGTGTCCGAAAACGACAAGCGAGATAAGAGGATCAGTCGGCACCACTCCTGAGTATGGTGCTGGCGATCAACAGGCTCTCGCACTCCTTGATAGCCTCCTTATTCGTCAAGTTCCGAACAATGGAAGCCTCTCTCGTCAGGCGATCAAGCGCGGCCTCGTAAAGCTGCCTCTCGCTGTACTCCTGTTCTTCGTCTTCGACTCCCCGGTACAGATCGCGCACTACTTCCGCAATTGCGATAATACTTCCTGAATTGATTTTTGCCTCGTATTCTTGTGCCGCCACTGACCACTCCGCCTCTGGCGTATTTGGCGGCTGCGCAAGCGTGCGGTACGCCTTCTGAACTGCGCTGGGATTAGACAACTTGCGCATTCCGACATTGGCGACCTTAGCTGTTGGAACGCGCAGGGTCATCCCATCCTTCATGAAGTTGATGACGAACAACTCAAGCTTGGCTCCTGCAATCTCCTGCTCTTCTATCGCCAAGATTTGTCCAACGCCGTGGGCGGGGTAGACGATGAACTCATTCGCGCGAAATCCTTGTCGCTCAGTAACTCGCGCGCGTGGCGCGGGAGATGGCTCGGCTTTATCGAGGGGACGTAAATCGGGTCGAGAAGCCTCGCTGTTAGTGAGTGCGGTAGGCGCTGTGGAGATCGGCGCTGGCTCGATAGTGGTTTGCGCTGGCCCTCCGCGCCCGATTTCCCGCGCTACACCGCTCTGATGTTCGACTGTTCGGTAGCGAGATTGCTGAGTATTTGCATAGGTTCTAGCTCGCTCATAATCCGCAGCTGAGGAGAGCTGCTTTACCACAGACAGCGCATGGGCAACTCGATCGATCATCTGAGTTGAGGTCCATCTCTGCTCGCTCACGTATGCGAGCAGACCCTCGTCATCTCCGTTGCCTGCTCTCAGCAGCAGCTGAGCGAGTAGGAACTGGCCTGGATCGTTGTTCATCCGGGCCATCTTGCTTATGCCCCACAGCCAATAAATTGCGACAGCTGCTAAACCGACTGCGACTGCGTAAAGCATTGAGTTAGTTCTCTAGAAGGGGAGATGTAAACTAGCCCGCCGTGATTTCGGCGATGCCGCTAAAAGATGAAACCCGCCACGGCCGTGATAATAGTTGCGTAAACAGCGCCAGCGACTATCGAACCCAAGATCGCCATGCCCGGCTCCGCCTTGTAATCCGCGCGAGGGCCGTGCTTGGCCACGTTCACACCATTCATCGCGCCACGGGCAAGCTGCGACAGAATAGTGCAGACAACGAGAGCGATGAAAAAAACGCCCCAAGACCAATTCATTTGACCGCCCCATCGGTTGAACACAGGCAGCAAAGCACGTTTGAGTTAGTTAGAAAACCGGGGAAATGTTGACTGGGAGCCGATATCCAAATTCCGGAATTTTTTACGTCGTGCCGGAGGCCCCACGATCCAAGGCCGCGCGGACGAATTTTGGCCCTACCCCCGGGGGTAGCACCCTAGGGCCGAAGGGATCGCCCCAGCCTTGGCGCTAGTCCGCTTCCACCACGCGCTGCACAACGCTGGTGCCGATGCCGAGCGTGCGGCCGATCCGCAGGATGCCCATGCCGTCCTTCCGCAGGGCCAGGATGCGTTTCTCAACGGCCGGTGCGACGGTGGGGCGGCCTAGCCGGGTGCCGCTGGCCTTCGCCCGGGCCAAGCCAGCGTTGACGCGCTCGCGGATGATGCAGCGTTCGAACTCAGCGAACACGCCGCACATCTGAAACATCGCCCGGCCGGGGGGCGTGGTGGTGTCGAGTGCCTGTTGGTGTAGGTAGAGATTGCAGCCCAACGCCTGTAGTTCATTGAGGAAGCCGACGAGGTCTTGAAGGCTGCGGCCGAGTCGATCAACGGACCACGCCGCGATTAGGTTGATCTTGCGAGCGGTGGCGTCTTTGAGCAGACGATCAAAGCCTGGGCGCTGAGCGCGGCCCTTAGCGCCGCTGATGCCAGCGTCCTGATAGATGCCCACGATGTCCCAGCCCGAGCGGGCGGCAACGGCCTCGAGTTCTCGGCGCTGATTGGCCGTTGTCTGGGTATCGGTGCTAACACGCAAGTAGATGCCGACGCGCTTCATGATGCCCTCCGGGTTGAGGGCAAGATTCTAACGCGATCCATCGGTGGGGTTTTCGGTATGCCCCCGGAATTCAATCACGCGGGCCGAGCGATCCCGCGCGCCTTCTAGCCGAGCCGCGAAGCCCTCGTTCGTGTTGGCGGAGCTAGTGCCTTTCTTCGGATAGAGGAACGGCAACAGCGCAATGGCCGCCCGCATCTGTTTGCCGGTGATCGAGGGATCACCACGCACCGCCCGCATCAACACCTCTTTCGCGTCGGCCTCTAGCAATTGCGGGCTGGGCTCGGGTTCGATCACTTCAATCACTGGCCGCTCCAACATCGATTCAATCGGGGGCCGGAATCTGTAGTCACTCACCTTGCATTCTCCTCTCATCTCGACCCCAAACCACCTGAACCATGGGAGGTTGTTTGAACCATAGGAACCAAGTGAACCATCTGAACCATATGGTTCAAGTCAGTAAGGTCAGGGGATTTCCCTATGGGTTGGTTGGTCGCTGAACCACGTGCTTTAAGTGGTTCAATGTGGTTCATCTGGTTCAGCAGGGTCAGGCCCCGGCAAAGCTCGCTCAGTCATCGGCGGCCTTTCGCTCGGCTGGAGTGCGCAGGCGCATCCCAGCCACGCGCGGGGTTGGCCGTGGCCGCGGGGGCCGGTGACGACGCCTTCGAACCCGGCGACCCCAACGAGCTTCTTCCCGAAATTTCGTTCGTTGGTGAGCTTGGCGAGCGTGATGTGGCCGTGCTGGAAATACCAGCTTTCGAACATGGTGTAGGCCTTCGCCTTCACCACGGTGCCCCCGGGATCAAGCATATTCGCTGGGCTTTGATTGGGATGAGGCGGCGAAGTGGCTAGCCTTCCAAGGACCGGCTCAACCGTCTCCGGCTCTCGGGGATGCCCTCAACGCCGGCTATCGCTATCTCGAGGTGAAGTGCCTGGGCTGCGAGACCCATCAGACGGTCGTCCTCGACATCGTCAGACGCCGAAGTGGACCCGATCCACGAGCTCGAGCGGTACATGCGCTGCAAGCAGTGCTCGCGAGCCAATAGCTACCCGTTCAAAATGCGGTTGATTGCTTCAGCGGCCTACCTTGCCCGTGCGATCTGCTTCGACGGGGACACAGTGGCGAACGAACCAGCTTTCGAACCAAGAAACGGCAACCTTTGGCGCGTCGTATTTTCATTTGGAGCGACCGCAACTGTCGGTATTGGCGCTTACTTCGCCATTCGCTTTTTGATCGGTTTTTAGGCGTCCGAGGAACACTGATCAGGCTTGATTGTTGTGCTGCCGTTATGGCGCCAACCGTCACTGTTCATTTTACCTGTCCCGGCTGCCGCATCGTCTATTCGGCGATCCAGGAACGCAGTGCAACCCATGCGAATACTTCTGGGAGCTTCGATTGCCGGCAATGCGGAATGCTTGTTCATCACTGGGCTGGGCTCTACGACTATAACGAATGGAGAATCGCTTCCCTGCCGACCAAGCAACCCAAGATGAGAAATGAAATACGTGGGTGATCGCCCCTACTCCGACCCTGAGAAGGCTGCGCGCCGGCTCATGGAGCACGCCCGGGCATTCGAGCCCGTGCAGGACGGCCGGATTTACATCGAAAAGATCAACTATCCGATGCTCTACTAGGACAAGGCGACGCCGGCCGAGTATTGGGCCGGGCTTCAGCACGCGATCGGCCAAGGCTGGCTCGAGTACCACGAGAGCGGGACCTTCGTGCGGATGACGCAGTCCGGCAAAGACCTGTTCGCGTGACGAAACGGCCCCAGCGCCCGGGGAGACACTGAGGCCGGCATTCCTAGTGGTTCGTCCAAGTGCTTGGGCAATCGTCAGCACTCGACCTTTCGATAACCAGAATCCAGCACGGCGGTTCCTATCCCGAAAAGAAACGGCCTCGGGACCTCTGGGGGCCGGAGGCCGGTGCTGAGGCCAGTCATCCTGTGATGAATCGGGGACGTGCCCCGAGGATTCAAGGCTAACACCGGTATCAGGAATGGCCACCGACTTCCGGGGGTTGGC
This sequence comes from Bradyrhizobium australafricanum, assembly GCF_020329495.1. Lineage (NCBI taxonomy): Bacteria > Pseudomonadati > Pseudomonadota > Alphaproteobacteria > Hyphomicrobiales > Nitrobacteraceae > Bradyrhizobium > Bradyrhizobium australafricanum. The sequence goes on from NZ_JAGKJL010000086.1 coordinate 7,268, forward strand.
GCCCTAAAAAACAAGCCAGTTTGGATTCGCAAACCCCGCCCTGATGCCTATCTTCCGGGCATGCCAATCACCCGCAAGCCGCTCGAAATCCCGCCTGAGGTCGCCCGGCAGTTCGCCGAAAAGATGCGGACCTTCCATGCCGAGGTCGCCCCGCTGAAGCGAGACGGCATCGCCGCGGACACCCGGCACATCCTGCTCGAGCACATGCCCAAGGGAACGAAGCTGCGGCTTGCCGATGTCATCGAGCTGTTCGGGCTGATGCGATGACTGAGCCCGCCTGCATCCTCTGCGACGATACCGGTTGGGTCTGCGAAAACCATCCGGATCAGCCTTGGACGGGCAACCATGCCTGTCGTTGCGGTGGTGCTGGCGCTCCCTGCCCGAAGTGCAACAGGCCAAAACCGGATGAAGAATTTCCGCGGCTGCCACGGGGCTTTCGGAGCATGTTCAGCAGGCGCAATCGCCGGTAGCGCCGCTCGAGACCGCGTACACGGCAAGGTCGTCAATGTACTTTGTTCGCGGGGTCAAGATAGCCGATGATCACTTGGTCTAATGCTGCGCGAACTGCCGTCGTAGCCTCTTGTAGAGTGGCGAGTACCGCCCTGTCGTCGAAAGCCTGCCCCTTACCGAAAATCATAAGGAACACCGGTTGAATAGAGGCCTCCTCTTGCGTGTCAGGCAGGTCGCGCAAGAGAAACGGCTTAGCGACCTTGAGTATGTCCTCATGATCAGGTGCGGTCATGATGATCGATGCGCCGAATCCAAGAACCATCCGAGCGGTGCCTCCTCCAGGAAGGTGCACGTTAATGGCGCCGTCCCCGCCTACAAGCGGGTTCAAAGTTGAACCGGTAAGATTGGCAACTCCTCGCGAAACAATTAAAAGTTGGTGTTTGTCTCGGACATCGAGGGCGTGGAGCCCATGTAGAACCGGGTTGGTGTTTGCGCGCTCTATCGCTTCGACGACCATCGCGCCTTCGATTTCTCGCGTCGTAGGCGCCCCACGCCACCTCCGTCTGCATACTCGGCGGTGTCCCCTGGTCGTCGCTAGGTCCAGCGGGATCTCCCTCGCCCAGATTAAAGCTACGCCGCCGGGCTCGAAATGAGCTGTCCCGACGGCGTCTGTGACGGGGGTCCCTGAAATCCCCCCAGCGAGGTTGGATCTAGCAGGTGACCGCACCGGACATTTGTGAACTGCTTCACAAGGTGCGCCCCGTAAAACCACGGTTGCGTTCCACCGATGGTTGCGGGAAGGTTTGGAAGTAGATTTTTAGAAGATGATTTCAAATGAGTATTTTTGGCGGTTTCGTTCGTCGGACCAGCAAGAGAGCCGCCATCGATAGTCGGGACGCCACCGCCTATACCGCCAACGCCACCGCCGTCCGCTAAATGAAGCATGGGTGCGAGCGAAACTGTGCCGCCATTCGCGAAGTGACGGGAAAGGTAGCTCTGCAGATGTTCACCAGTCGAACGGCCGCTCCAGTCGCCGATCGGGCAACCACTGGCTACATAGGTGTCAGCGTCATCACTGTGACCGAAACGGCCAACGAAGTCCGATTTGTATTTGTTCTTTCTGGGCTTCGCGTTCGCGCCGGCCTTTGATTGTGCCACCGCAGGCTTTACCAGTGGATCATCGAGCAACGGATCGCCTGGCGTGTGCAGGATTCCGTCGATATAGGCGCCGCCGGTGGTCGGATGAATTGGATCGAGTGCGAGCCGGGCCCGAGGGTCTGAGCGTTAGCCAGCGTGCGACCTACGACGCCGGCGTCTCCATCATCGTCGGCATCACCACCATCAGCAAACCGCTTCACTTCCCCGCCGGTTGCAAGTCCCGGTGCACCGGAATTCAGCCAATCAAGATTGGCCCGGCCTAGTTTCTTCGCCGAACTCGCCCTGATGACGTATTCGCCGTCAGAGAGCATCGCCGGGATGCTGTCAGAGCTCGATGTACCCGGACCGCTAATGTGTCCGCCGCCGTCCTTCCTCTGGATCAATCCACCCCATGCGGCCGCCTGTACATTGACGGGTGCCGAACCATCAGCCGCACCCTTGATGTCCGTCGCCGCGTCCTTGATGGCGGCCGCGAGCATCGCAGCAACCTCCCGGAATTCTCCAATGCCACCCTTGGCCGCGTCGCCAGCGTCACCCCGGATGTCACCGGTGGTCGGATCGTCGACCTTGAGGTCTGGTTTGTTGGCGTTGTTCGCGGCCGCCGAGATTGTTTCGAGGACGCGCATCAGGGCCCCAGACAGATCCGCGGTCTGTTGCAACGGTTGAGCCTCGCCACCGAGGAGCCTGTTCGGGCGAGACGAAGGGCGCTGGCGCGGTCGGGCCCGGCGCTATCGGCCAATTGTACTGTTGGGGTCTCTGCGGATATAGTCGCCGCCGGCGGGATCGAACCAGAGCTGGCGCGGGTGCATTTTCTCACTCCTCGGATGGGGGTTTACCGCTGTGGCGCAGCCTTCTTATCTAATGATTCCTGCCAGTCGGGCACTTCGTCCTCATACCTAGCCGCCCGGCGGGGTGCGATCTCGCGCGCCTTGGGGAAGCGGCCAGCATCCATTTCCTTGTAAAGAGTGGCGCGGCTATTCGAACAGCATTTGAGGCTGCTGGCGTCATCTTCCTCGAGGACGGCCAGGCTATCGATGGCGGACCAGGTGTGAGGCTAGCCAAGCGTTGACGACCTAGCCCCTGCTCTACACGATCAGGGGGGAGATGCGTCACAATGGCCAAGCGAACTTCGCACCGAAGCACGCCAAGGACGGCCGACGCCCCAATCACCATCGCAGACCTGGAATGGTGTCTTGACCGATTAGCGTATGCCATGCACGCTCTGGCAAAAGGGCGGAAGTATACCTTCCAATTTTCGAGCGGCTTGAATCAGAACTTGCTGCTGCGAAAGCTAAGGAAGCAATGCTTGAGCGCGCGCGTGCTCGAGCTGCGCGCTGTATGCAAGAGCGAACGATTAAGAAATAGGTCGGCGCCTCCCCGACGCCTTACCAATGAAATTGATCGTAAAACTGCAATGCGATTCTACTTCACGCCGGAATCGCGCTTGTTTCTTTTATAAAGCTCCTGGTCAGCGGCGCTAGCTTGAAACAACGCGGGTGCACCACCCATGCTCAGACTAAAGCCGGGCGCGTGAGGGATGAGTGGGAACGCATGTGCGAGAGCGTCTGTGCAACCCGCTTGGGTGAACTCGCAGCCTATTGTCGCTGGCGGCGGATGTCCCCCGGTGTCCAGACACGATGATTGCGACTTCTTGAAGTAACGCGTTCGTTGCCCGTTCATTGTGGCGGCGCCGGTACCGCATGGCTTGTAGAACGTTCCAACCTGCGTCCGAAGCTGTCGCTCCGCGTAATAATCAATTTCATAGTCTCGGCTCGCGCCTGCCTTTGCCTGTGTCCCGACTACGATTCCGACCATTGCGATACCGAGAAAAAGGAATCTCATGAACGCTCTCCCAATATACGAGCCGTGGCGCATTCGGTTGTGTTCAACAACTCACTCTATCGTGTCGGGGATGGTCTGTCGCCGTATTTTCATGGCGCGGCCCCGCATCTGTGACCCATTTAGATCACGACGGATTGGCCTTCGAGGCCCATGATGTCTGGGCTGCTGGATTCGTCCACTCTCAATTCGAATTTTTGCTCTTTGGGTTTGGCTTGGCCACTTCGTTCAACCATCGCCATCGACAATTTCTGGAGCACCTCCGGAGCGGTGGCTGGGTCCCCGCTGCCGATCTGCCAGATCAGGCAAAGTTAAAACTGACCTTACTTCGCCACGGATGGATTGAAGCCCGAGAGGCCAACGGAAAGGTCAGCTATCGCATTACTGCTGGTGGGCTTGCGGAGATGAGCAAACCAACCAGGCTTCGCTAGAGAAGCGCCCGCTCGACCGCCATGCGCTGCGCACCAACCTCAAGATAGAGCCGCGCCGCCCTGATCGCCATATCGTGGTCTGGCCCGTCCAACAACCGACAGAAGCGCGCTCTGCGCCATTCTTCAATGCAACGCAATCGGCGCTGTGTCACTGCCCGTCCATCCAACAGGCTGGCTTGTTTGAACTCGCTGGTCATTCCCTGCTCCCGGAGGAAGCTTAGCGCGGCGCAACCAACAGGAAAAGACCACTCCAAAGAATAGTTGCCCCATCCCGCCCCCGCGATCTACAGTTGCGGCTTGATTTGGGGATTTCAATGGGTCTATTTCAACGCAAAGAGAGCTGGGAACGAACGTTCCGGCTTACAAGCCGCTACGGCGCGTCAAAGGGCGTCCTCGCCGTCTTCTTTTGGCTGTGGGGCATCGTCGGGCTGTTTTTTAACGCCGGCACGCTGTTCGGGCTCATTGGAAATATCGGCGTCGGGACTTCCGCCTATCTGACAGCAACCTGCCTCGTCTGGATTGGCGGCAGGTGCTGTTTGGCATCGGCGCCCTACTCGCTCACACAGATTTTGATGGCGAACGGCCGAGTGAGGCGGACTACGGCGACGTGCGGGTGACGCGGTAGAAGCTAAGCAAAGTCCGTGCGCTAACACGATCTCATAGGTTTTACGAATAGTGGGTGAAGCAAAGCTCAGAATGCGGACGTTCGCGGAGATGTTGGCCAACAGCAAGGGCTGCATCTACTGCGCCGGCCAGAACACAGCCACAACAATCGAGCACATGCCACCTAGAGCGGCCTTCGTAGGAAAGCAACGCCCAAAGGGGCTGGAGTTTCCGGCTTGTGAGGCCTGCAATACCAACACCAAATCATCGGACCTTGTTGCGTCGATGTTAGCCCGTCTGTGGCCCGACAGTACCACCGATATCCAGCAACGAGATATCAGAAAGTTGCTGAGCGCCGTCGCCAACAATATCCCGGAGCTGCTGCGTGAGATGGAGCTTCGACGCGGAGCGGAGAAGCTTGCCCGCAAGCGTCATAATCTACCAGCCGATACTCATCCGCTGCATGTCGGGCCGCTGCTGAATGCTCATCTTGAAACCTTTGCGGCGAAGATGGGATTTGCGCTTCACTACGAGGTCTACGGCACGCCAATCCCGATGGATGGCGGCGTTCAGCCGATGTGGTTCTCAAACGTTCAGGCTCTCAACGATCAAATTCCCAACGAACTATTCGAGATGCTTCCCTCACCTTCGACCCTTCGACAAGGTCGCAAAAATGTTGAAGGACAATTCCTTTACTCCTACGCATTGGCCGAACGCGGACACATGCTCTATTTCGCGACGTTCAATAAATCCTTTGCTATCGCTGGCGTCACAGCCAACGATAGATCGGTCAATCTAGAAAAGCATAAGGATAGGTTCCCAATCGTCTTGCCTGGGCAATTCAGGACTATGAACGCAAAGGTAGTCGGAGCGCTTACTCCAGCCAACGTAAGCATGGAGGTATCAGACAATTGAGTGAACACGAGACGCTCTACAAACTTCATAATGATATCGGAGATAAGTACGTCTATTTTCTATTGGCGGCATCAGGCACTTCAATTGCATTTGCCGTTACGCAAACCCAGACCGCAACGTTGTCGTGGTCAAAGGTGCCCCTAGCGATAGCCGTGATTTGTTGGGCGCTCAGTTTCTTTGCGGGTTGCCGACATATCCAAGAATGGCGAAACATCGTAAATCAGAACTATGACTATCTCCGGATCAGGGCCGGGATTCATCCAGAATTCCCGCCAGCAGCCGCCGAGATCATCAAGCGTTTCATGGACGAAAGCGCGAAATCGTCGGGCAAATGGGCCTTGTGGCAGTTTCGTTCTCTGATCGCGGGCGCCTTTTTCTATATTCTCTGGCACGGGGTAGAAATGGCGCTGAGGACACCGACGACTGGTATCCAACTGCCCCTAGGATATTCCTGATCACAATTTACAATGCGTTAAAGCTGTCGCACATGATTGACGTCAAGAAGATCATCGAGACTATCGAAGAGCTTCTCGCAGATGGCTCCCCACAGAGCAGCACTTATGCTGCCTTAGAGTGCCGGCTCGCGATCGAGAAGGTTTGTTACGACCGACTGCGCACGGCTCACGATTACATCTCACAGCATGATTTGGTTCGATACCGTCCCCACGACGTCGTAAAGACACTGATCGCCGAGGTTGATGAAAACGCCGCGTCAGGCCTGACGCTGAGTATGACGCGACAGCCCTCCGATGCATATGCAACGCCGCTAGAGGAGATACCGGATGCTGAATGGATTCAAATCGGCACGCAAGCCGGTTTCGACCCGCGAAAGCTCGGTAGCTATTGGCAATCTCTTTCCAATCTAGCTCTTCACGCTAGAGTCCCAAAGAGCAAGGACGATGACATTCCAGCTTACGGTGATGCGGAGAAGATCAGACGGCATGTTGTCGAAGTTGTCGCCGAGTTGAGGAAAATTGCGACTGGAACGATGTTAACCTCTGGGCTTGGCGAGGAGGTAAGTTTCGAATGTGCGTGTGGCAGGCTCAACAGGAGACGATCCAAGCTCCTCAGGAGCGGACAGATCGTGAGTTGCGTCGGCGTTGATTGCAAGGAAAGCTACAGTGTCAGCACCGAGAGCACTGATTTCTACTTTACTCGGCGATTGCTTGGTATCCCGTGTCAGTGCGGTGCGCGAATGGAAGTTCCTGCGCGCATAGCCGAAAATCTCAAACGCCACGAAACTCTGAATATCGAATGCCTAGATTGTAGTGAACGAATGCAGTTGACGTGGCGACTGGCGCGAACGTCGCTGACCTAAGCCATCGGTAGCAGTCTTGTGTGGCTTGGATCCCCTTACGGCCTCCGCTCTGGTGCCGGGCGGGACCTCGTTGAGCACTCCGCCCACGTCCGGCTCTTCAATCCCTTCGTCAAATGGGGCAATTCGGATTCGTCACAGCGTATCAGGGGTGCGCAAAGGTGAGCCTTTATCCTCGTTCCGCAGCTCCTGCTCCCTGCTCCGTCAGACGCCAAAACTCCTCGTCCCGCCCTTCCGGTTTACCGGCCTGCTCCCAGAGCTGATAGGCACGCGCTGCTACTACTTCGTCAGTCCGACTATTCATAGGATTTCTCCAGACCATTCAACGGATGGGAGCTTCATGCGTTCCTACTTCTTGGACAGTCCCTTGAACGAACTCGCCCGTAGCAGCCCTTCTGACGTAATGTCGCGGTACTCGATGTCGGCAACGAACGATGGTTCGACCCAGGCCGCCTTCGGCTTCTTCACCGGTTTGGTGAGCTTTGACTTCGGGCTGACCATGGTATCAAGAGCTTTGCGGATCTGGGCTGACGTGGCCCGATTCCAGCCGGTCCCCACCTTCCCCATGTAGCGCAACTCCCTCCCCTCCTGTTTCCCCGGGTAGAGGGCGGCGACGCCAGTGTGGTCCTTGATGAAGCCGATGACCGGAAACTTCTCCCGCTGAACCGTCTTCACCTTCCGCCAAGCCTCGTTCCGGTCAGAGCGGTACGGTGCGTCCGCTCGCTTGGAGACGATGAACCGCCCCGGGTTTGCCGGAGGCAATTTGGTTTAAGTTATGCCGCCATGGCCGATTGTTCCAGCATGGCGTAGTAGCGTTGCTCGGCTCCAAGAGCCTTCGGTTGTTGAACCGGTCCACCCATTCCAAGGTCGCGAACTCGACGGCCTCGAAGCTGCGCCATGGCCCGCGCCGATGGATCACTTCGGCCTTGTAGAGACCGTTGATGGTTTCGGCGAGAGCGTTGTCATAGGAATCCCCGACGCTGCCGACAGATGGCTCGACGCCAGCTTCGGCCAGGCGTTCGGTGTACTTGATGGATACGTATTGGCTGCCCCTGTCGCTGTGGAGCACGAGCCCTCCGCGATGGACCGGCCGTCGATCGTGTAGGGGCTGCTCCAGCGCATCGAGCACGAAGCCTGCATGCGCCGTGCGCGAGGCCCGCCAACCCACGATCCTGCGGGCATAGGCATCGATGACGAAGGCGACGTAAACGAAGCCGCTCCAGGTGAAGTCGGAGAGCCAAAGGACGTTCGGCCTTGGACCCTTGAACTGGCGGTTGACATGATCCAGCGGGCATGGCGCGGCCTTGTCGCTGATCGTGGTCTTGACGGATTTACCGCAAATCACCCCTTGCAAACCCATGTCCCGCATCAGTCGCGACAACGTGCAACGGGCAACGTCGAAGCCTTCGCGCTTGAGCTGGCGCCAGACCTTGCGAGCGCCGTAGACGGAGAAGTTCTGATCGAAGACACGCCGAACCTCGATCTTCAGCGCAGCGTTCTGCCTGGCGCGCGCCGACAGCTTGGCCGGATCGCGCCGCTTGGCCACATAGGCGTGGTAGGTCGAGGGGGCGATCGGCAAGACCTTGCAGATCGGCTCGACCCCATGCGTCCCACGGTGATCGTCGATAAAGGCGATCATGGCTTGGACCGGCGGTCGAGCTCCGCCATCGCAAAATAGGCACTTGCCTTGCGCAGGATCTCGTTGGCTTGCCGAAGCTCATGGTTCTCCCGTTCCAGGGCCTTCAGCTTCTCGGCCATCTCAGTCGGAACGCCGGCCCGCTGACCGCTGTCGACTTCGGCCTTCTTGACCCAGTCATACAGCGTCTGCGGCGTGCAGCCGATCTTGGCCGCAATCGAGGTCACGGCCGCCCAACGCGAGGGATGCTCGCTGGCGTGATCCAGAACCATCCGGACCGCTCGATCGCGGACCTCAGGCGAAAACTTGTTCGTCGTCTTGCTTGTCATGGCTCCATCCTCTCAGGAGTTGGAGCCTCCGGCAAACCCGGGGCGGTTCAGCCCGTACGCTTCCAATCCGGTCGCGTCCGAAGCGCGACCAGTTACTGCGGATGATCTGACCGGAACGGGACGGGTGTCGGCCGGACTTCTGTGCCGCCGCGACTGGCTGCGCAATGAAGAGCCGCGCCCGCTGCGACGTGGATGATCAGATGCCGCTGGGCCGGAAACGAATCTCACGATCCTCAGCCATCTCCGACCTCGGCAATGTTTGATAGATCGCGGAAAGTCAGTGACTTGCGTGCAGCGCGCACATTGCTGGCCAGGCGAGCACCTTGCGCGGCAGGCGGAAAACTCCAAACAACACAACAAACCGACCGAGGCGCAATGTGCGCCCTTTTATCTCGCCGTCTTAATCGGTCGTGTGGTCGTGTCGTCTCTCTGCTCTCACCCATTCTCGCTTCCTTTCTCGTTTGCGACAAGGTCCTCTGCGCCACGCCATGACACGATGCGCCGCGACGGATGCGAGTCCTGATGCGCCGTGCAGTCTTCCGCGCTCATCGACGGCACAATGTCGCTGCAGCAAGGCAGCGCGGACGCCGTCGCGGCGCATCTTTCCATCGGTGTGACGGAGCCACATCACAGGCAATCCGGCGCGATCGGTCGGCATCCGAAGATGCACCGTCGCAGGCAAGATGACGTGCGTTCCGTCGTCGGTGTGCTGCACCAGTCCTCATCCGCCAGCGGCGGAGCTCCATGTCAGTGCGCCGCCATCACCGCGTTGCCACCACGTCGATTGATCGCTCTGCTCATGCGTGAACCCCGAGCAATCTGCGCCGCGTAGCTGTCGTTTCGGCGCGCATCTCAGCCGCAGATGTGTCCGGATCGCCGCAGTAGAACGTGCCGGTGGCCCACATCGCGTGCATGATCACGGCGAGCTTGCGCGCCACCGCGACCGTCGCCTTGCGGTGCGAGGCGCGCTTGGCGAGCGCCAGCCCCCAGGTCTTGACCTTGTCCTTTTTTTGTAGCGGGTCAGCAAAGCGCTCGCCGCCTCGTACAGCGCCCGCCGCACGTCGCCGTCGCCCGCCTTGCTGATCCGCCCCTTGACGTCGACCGAGGAGCCGGACTGCCAGCGCCGCGAGGTCAGGCCAAAATATGCCGCCACATCGCGCGACCTCCTGAAGCGCGACGGATCGTCGACCGCGGTCATGAAGCTGAGCGCCGCGATCGGACCGACACCGGGAATCTGCAGGAAGCGCCGGCACAGCTCGTGGCCGGCCACCAGTTTCAACACCAGATCGTGCAGCCGGCCGTACTCCTTCCACAGCGCGGCGCGCGCGTTCAGCATGCCGTCGATCAGCTCGGCGACCAACGCATCGCCCGCCACCGCCTCGCGCACCGCCTGCGCAAAGCCGCCGCGGCCAACATGGCCGAGGCGAATGCCAAACACCTTCAGCGAATGCCGGATCGCGTTCTCCAGGTCCAGGAACTTGCGCTTCAGATTCCGCCGGTGCGTCAACAGCAGCCGCAGCCGGTAGCAGACCGCGCTCTCGATATGCGCCCGTCTGAACCAGCCGGTGCGATGATGTGGGCTATCCCGAGCGCGTCCGCCCGGTCGGTCTTGTTGCGCTGCGCCTTCAGCGCGGCGCGCACATGCAGCGTTTCCAGGCACACCGCCGGCAGGCCGAGGCGCAGCAATTCCGGGTGCAGCCAGGGCGACAGCGAGCCCGCCTCGTGGCCGAGCCGCCGCAACCGGCCGAGATGCGGTTTCAGCGCCGTCTTGATCGCGTCGGGATCGGTCACCACCGCCGTCTCCAGCGCCACCTTGCCGATGTCGTCCACCACACAGATCGCCGTCTCGTCCATGCCAACGTCCAGGCCACAGAAGTAGTCCATCGCACGCCTCCAGCGTTCAGAGGCGATGCACCGGACCCGTCAATCATCGCGCGGGCCACTTGCCCTGCTGCCGCAATTCCCCGCGCAGACCGATCACGGGCGGCCTTCCTAATCCAGCGTTCAGAGTCAACTCATTCATGCGCTTTTCGTCGACGCGCCGTATTGCGACCATTGAACAAGCCCTGCATCGACAACGCACAAAGGTCGCAGCAACTGCGCTTGCGACCAGTTGCCGCTACGGCGGGACCTGCGTCCATTCGGGTTCCGGCACAGCCGTCGGATGATGTCTCCGAAGCATATAGATCTCCAGCATTTTGATTTTTGTAAGCAGCTGGACCAAAGACTCAGCGCCTATTCCCGTCATCTGCACAATAGCCACCCACTGCGCAGGTATCAGGCCCTTCGCCGGGCGGAACAGCTCGCCGTTCCTAGCCAACCGAGCCTGCAAAACACCCTGCAAGCAAGTAGCAGACTCGTTGCAAGCAAACCGGCGACGAGATTTTGGTTGCCATCGATATGCACTTGAAGCGGTGCAACACCGTCAAGCCGTGTGCAGCGAAGTGTCCAGCGGAGCTACGTGACATGCACGCCAATTTTCGCGACCGCAGGAGGATATCATCCGGATTGGTGCGACGGCACGGCTCGATCAAGACCTACCGATAATGCCATTCGATGCGGGCAACTGCCTGGAGTGGATATCTAAGCTGGCGGGTCAATGTGTTCGATTGGCGCGGCGAGCTCAAGCTGTCGCTTCACGCCCCCGCTTTCGGCGGCGACCGGGCTTGAGCTCGCCGCGCCAACCGAACGTAAGTCTGCTATGGCTTCGACGGTGAGGACTGCATTGAGCCCAGCGCCTGACACATGCCGCCATTGTAGCACAATCGTCGTACGCTTTTCCGGCAATAAGTTGCGGCAAATTCCTTCAGGACTGCGGGATCGCCGCTTGTTGACGTCGAGGATTAAGCCGCGGACCTGTTCTCAAGTCGAGGTAGTAGCGGCCGTGGCGTCTGCTGCGAGTTCAGCAAGCCCTCGCCGAAAGGGCAGCACCGGTCCGCAGCTCGCCAATCCCTCGCCGGAATACGTCGGCTGTGCCTTTGCCGACATTGATAGGGCCTTTTGGTCTGCAAGCGCTCCGCTTGGACGTTCCAGATATTTTGCCAGCGTCGCAACGCGAGCGACGGTTAGGTTGAAAAGCGGATTTGCAGCTCAATCGAAGAGCCGCGTCGAACTGATAACGAAGCCGTAGCGACTGTAATTTTTAGAGCGTGGTGCGCTAGCGACGCCGCCACCGATCAAAAGCGGTAAACGTCTTACCTTAGTGTTGCAAAACTCTTGCAGTTTCAATTGCGACACCGTGATGCTCTCTAGCGAGCTGTCGAGCAGCGCAATCTCCGCACGACCTCAATTTGCTCTGCAGCCGCGTTGCTCATCCACACGCTGGTCAAACGGACGCAATTCGGGCTGCGCATTTATTCCGGCGGGCTCCGGCCGCAAGAGTTGTGCGCAGATGCCGACTCGAAGTCGAGCCCGGGAGGTTAGCGAATGCGCAGCCAGGGATGAACGCGGACGCTATTCTGGCCGATTTTGTTGCTGCCGCACGGTGTATGCGCACAACTACTCCGAGTTTGGCAATTGAGATACTTCCATCACTCGGCCAAGAGAGAGTTCGATGACCCGGCGCATCAATTCAAATGCCTCCTGCGTCTTTCCCTCAAGCTCCCCAGGCGTCATGAAATAACTCGCCGAAGTGAGCGAGCCACGTGAGACGTGTCGCGTTCCGCCATCCACCATCCATGTGCCATGCGCCACCCTCACGCGGTCGTCGTTGAGGCTCTTACAGCGATCGAATAGCTTCTTGACCTGCTCTTGAAATTCGCGGTCAGAAACGAACAGGCTGCGCAAGTACCCGCTCGTGACATCACAAAGAACCCTGAAGTCATAGGGTGAAGTTACGGTGTCAATATCCTTGTTGCTCTTCAGTCCGAGCGCGCTGGCTAGCGCGTGCCGGATTACAAATTCGAGCTGCGAAAACTGAAATATGAAATGACCGATTGCCTTGAATAGCTCCGGGCTGCTGTTCGCATCAGTGAAGTAAACCGATCTAGGTTCCTCATCCATCGAAGCGAACTCCAAAAAATATCACGCCCAAATCTGCGCTAATACCGTTTTGAACATCAAACGGGCCACTCTTAGAAACACATCCGCGGATGGTAGGAGCATAATGCCGAATCCGATGGCGTATAGCGTAAGCGTGGTTCGACGCGCCAATGGATGCGAGTAATCCTTCAACTCGTAATAGACATGAAGTAGTCCACTCCGTCCGGCCTGCTTTTCTGCATCCAATGAGATACCCCTACCGGAATCGCGCATCTGCCAGAATCGCTGCGCGAACTCTTCACCGGCGTTGGCGACCTCATTCTCGATACGACTTACCGAGTATTTGTTTATGCTGTCCTGCACGCCGCCCACGTATGCATGAGGGCTGGCGTAATATTTCGGCTCATTTGGACAGTACCAAGAGTAAATGGCCATCGCCGCCGCAACGAACAGCAAGCCGAAGTAGACCAGCATGAGCCGCATCGAAACATGCCCCTCCGGAGCAGGTGCTCCCAGAGCCGACGCGAGGTTAAGATACCGCACTACGGTATCGTTGAAGATGATCAAATAGCCGACAATTGGGATGAGTATCGTGCTCCGCGCCGCCATCGAATGACCAAGAGGATAGAACCACGACCAAGGTGGCGCAAACTTAGGTGCCCATTCCATGAAGCCAATATTCCTCAACCAAACGTTGGCAGACCATACTTCAGCACCAAGCCGCCTGCTACGGTCACAAGGCTAAGCAGGCCGCCCAACAGAAAAGGTCGACGACCCGATGCCTTGTTGGCCAGGCTAAGCAGAAGAAAGCCGCCCCACCATTTCCCATAGTGCTTCTTGAACTCGCCGCCTTGCTTGGCGATCTCGACCAAGTCGGACCGTTTCTCGCTTTCAATTTTCTGCGCTTCGGATTCAGGACGAGCGCCATCATCCACCCTCTCGGGTGTTTTCTTCATCACCATGTCCTTGTCCTCTAAGGTGAGGAGACCGCGGGATTAGCTAAACCTATCTTAGTGAGCACGAAGTAAGAAGGCCGCTTACTCGCACGGTTATCCACGATATAGCATTAGGGTATCAGACGTTCCAGTTTTGTTCGCCGCAGCAGCCAGTTAGACCACTGAGTTGCCCGACGAGTCGAGTCTTATTTCTTATTTTCAGAATTGATGAATAAGCGAGGAAAGCATGCCATTATTTGAAAAGTCTCAGGTCCCGCCGAGACGCCTGACGACATGCTCAACCTCCTAAACGGAATTGTCGACCGGCTGCGGGCTAGCCTGGTTAAGCAAATCGTTCTTCCAATTCCACCGGTCGGCTTCCGCCTGCCCAACATGGTCCGCGGTCACATCCAGGCCCACTTGCGTCGGCTCGTTATGTTTGTTGAGAGCGGACACGCTGAATGGGCTCACCGGTCGCCCGCTGACGACCGAAATGGCCACCCGAACCATTTATGAGAACGTAGCTAGCAGCGCGTTGTGGGTCCACGCCCTAGCCGGAAGTTAGCAACTTCCATTGCAATCACAGACAGATTTGGAGAATCATCGACCGATTCGGCCTCGGAGGTTGAGCGTGAAGGTGCACGTGCTGAGCTTGGGTGACCCGGCCCCCCTCTTTGCTAACCAGGATCTCTCCAATCACGTTGATGCCCACGTGCGGGAGGCGCTTGCCGCCGTTCAAGGCATGGACGCAGACGCCTTACTCAACACCCCGACCGAAGACATCATTGCCGACCTTGTCTCCCGACACACGATCACCGCCCCCAAACTCCGGGCGGATCACGCATACATCGATGGCCCCCACGAGGTAGAAATCCGTGGCCCTGACTATGGTCGGGAGGTCCGCCTGCAAGGCACGTTGCTAGCGCTCATCATCCCGTTCGAGGTTGAAGCCGGCATGTTCTACGTGAACCCCGGTCGATGGGGCGGCTCGATACGGGGCAACCTCCACTACAACAATCTCATCCTGACCATCCGCGGCGAAAAGCTCCAGCCCGCTGCCGTCGACAACCAGTTCAAGATGCGCATTCAGGAAATCGAAGACTACCTCAAAGCTCAGCAATCAATGGCGGACGCGCATCGCAATAGTCTGCCAAATCGGTTGAGGCCCGAGATCGAGGCGCGCAAGAAAAAGCTACTGGAGGCCCGACAGATGGTCGCTGGCCTCTCCTTTCCTATCCGAGCTAGGCAGGACACGCCAAAGACCTATGTGGCGCCAGTTACGCGGCGGAAGATCATCACCACGCCACCCGCGACAACCGCTCCATTTAATCCTGAGCCGGTCCTCGACCAGGCCAACTACGAGGCAATTCTCGACATCATAGACTCTATGGCGCTAGTCATGGAGCCGAGCCCTACCGCCTTCACGACGATGGGTGAGGAAAGCTTGCGGCAGCATTTTTTGGTTCAGCTCACCGGACACTTCGAGGGAGCGGCGACGGGCGAGACGTTCAACTTGGCCGGCAAGACCGACATTCTCATCCGGGTTAAGGACCGAAACATTTTCATCGCCGAGTGCAAGTTTTGGGGCGGAGAGAAAGCCTTTTTGGAGACCATCGATCAGTTATTTGGGTATCTGAGCTGGCGGGACACCAAGGCGGCCGTCATCATGTTCAATAGGAACCGCAATTTCTCAGGCGTCCTCCAAACAATTCAGGAAGCCGTTCCGAAACATCCGCATCTCAAACGGACGTTGCCTAAGCGGAGCGAGACCTCGTTTCGTTACCTGCTTGGAATGCCCTCCGATCATAGCCGGGAATTACAGCTCACCGTGAATGGCCTTCGACATCCCGACTTCATAATAGGTGCACCTTGGCCGACTTTTTGAAGATCAAATCATTGGACGACCTTAAATCGATCGAAGCGAGCGGCTTCGAGGAAGGTCTTACGCTGGAATACAAGTCGTCGGACGCCCTCTGCAAAGAGAAGGCGGACGATATGTGCAAGGACGTATCGGCCTTTGCCAATTCATCCGGCGGACAGATCATCTACGGGATCAAAGAAGAGGACAAAAAGCCCAAAATCGACGCTGGCGTCGCCGACCCCAAGATCTCCAAGGAATGGATACAGCAGATCCTCAACACTAGACTTAGGCCCCGCGTCTTGGTCGAGATCGAGCGTATTGAAATTACGCCGGGTCATCACGCCTTCGTGCTGACGATTCCGCCCACAAAGACAGGTCCTCACCAGCACACCGACAAACGTTACTACCGCCGCTATGAAGCCACGCAGCTCGTGATGGACGATCAGGAGATTCGCGACGTCATGGGGCGGGCCACGACGCCTGACCTCTTTGTCTCTCTAGCGTTCCTGGGCGGTGTCCGCGAGCGGATCGAGTTTCCAAGCGGTCGCGAAGAGTCCACGCCATTCAATCTCTTGACGCGGATAGCAAACCGGGCCGCACAGCCCGCCTACCACGTGGTGGTCCAGATTGGCATCGCCGAGGAGTTCATCGTGGTCGGCAACGGTGATTACGAGCGCCTTCCCGACGCGGACAACGAATTCGGTACGCCGATGCACTGGTTTCGCTGGGTTAGAGCCTCGCCGCCCGACCTGCCCATTTTCAAAGAGCACCCGACGCTGCTCACGGACAACGTCCTGATGCTGGCACTGACCTCTGTGGAGCTGAGAACAAACCACCTGTTTGATGCCACAATCAGGATATCAGCCCCTGGCTTCTCCAGCACCGAGCATTGGGCCTTTGTTTGCAGAGGCGCAACGCTCAACATTTATGGCCCTGGAAGCGAGTTTGCAGCCAAGGCAGCGGAATAATCCCACGGATCAGAACCATGGCCAAATCGCCACGCGAAATCGCCAACGATCGGCAGGACCGGGAGGAAGCCGCGCTCCATCAGGCAATCGGATACTTCATTTTCTGGTTTTCTCAGCTGGAGTTTACGATAAAGGCTCGGCTGGCTGGAGCCCTCCAATTGGAAGAAGACCTGTTCGACATCATTATTGGTCCGTACGATTTTGCCATGCTCTGTACCGTCACGGAGCAGACCCTAATGCGTGGCGCAAGCGCCGAAGTTAAGAAGGCCATCAAGAAATACTTCGACCAGTGCCGGGCGCTGAATCAGCAGGCTCGTATCATTGTGGCGCACGGAAGCTGGACGTACGCCGGAGCCAGGCACGTCAGTCGAAACACGCTGAAGGCCACCCAGTATTTTGCAAAGCCAGAAGAGCTTAGGAAGCAGGCAGATATGGCTCGACGCCTGATGGGCCTCATGATGGTACTTGAGCAGCCCCCGGAGAAGAAATCGTAATGCTGATCGCTTACATCGACGGGAGCCATAACGCCGACATTGAGGTCGTATCTGGATTTGTCGCGTCAAAACTAGCCGCTCAGATTTCGGGCGGCTTCCTTTTCTTCTTGCCCAGGTTGAGGTTTAGCCCGCCCGACTGAGAGCTTAATATCCGCTCCCATTCCTCCGACATCTTCGTGACAAGCTCTCTGTATTGCATGCCAAGATCGGCCAGCGCTTCTGCATTAGGCGCTGAATTATGCTCGTAGTTAAATTGGATCCTGATGCCCTGCAGCTCTGCGCGAAACCGGTCTTGCCAACCTTGCGCTTTCACACAGTGAAGAGTTTGGGTCAGAACGGACCCAATTGTCGTCACGCCTCCAAGACGCCCGTGGCGACACCCCTGTCAGTCGCACCCAAATAAAGGGAGACTATTCCGCGGCCGGCAGAGAGGATTACTATTGCCTGGTAAAGCGTCGTGTCTTTGGTGTAAGGGCCAGATGCGGAAGTAAATGTCATCATGAGTTAGGGCAGGAAGCGTCGGTGGATTGGTGAAGTCGAGAGCCGTCGCTCTCTGGAGGCTTTTTCGCTTTGAATCATCAATTTATCCATGAACTATCCAAGACCACGTGAAAAGTGTACGATGGCAGCGATACAACCGCTCTCGGACCCATGGGAACAGATCCCGTTGAAAAGGTGAGCTACGTGAAGGGCTATTTACAATGGCAACCACGTCGGAAGGCTCTCGACCCGAGGGAGACGCCACTGAGCAGGTGCAGCCAGTTGGACCGTCGGCAAAGATAGCAGGCAAAAGGCGAATGGGATTTTTGCTGCACCTCTTCGGTCCCGCGTACGTAGTGGCCGCGGTATCGCTGCTCGCCATCGGTGCAGTGTACGCCTTGAAAGGCTGGCCGCCTCACTTTCCAACTTCCGTCGCCACGGTGGACTCTTCAAATCTTAAAGATCTTTTCGACCACACGCTCAGCGATTACAAAGCCGGACTTACGGCACTCGATGCCAACCTTAGTGCTCAGGCACTCGTTGTGGCGACAGCCGTCCTCGTCATCATCCGCCGATCCGATTCTTTGGAGTTCTTCGGAAACTCAATACCCCTCAGCTGGTTGCACGCTTTCATTCCAATCCTCCTGCTGTATCTCTTTATGGCTTACGGGAATATCTCACACAGATTGATCGCGAGCCGAATGCTCGGCGTACAATTAGCCTGTTCGTTGTCCCTAGCACCTCAGGACGCGACAGCGACTAAGGCGCTCAGGCTTGACGAAGCGGCTGCGAAATGTGGAACAGGCAACCCTCATCGAGAGCTGCTTCGCGACGCGGGCTGGATCGACGCTTGGTACATTTCTTTTATAGATACAGAACAAAATATTTCGGGAATCGATCGCACGTATGCGGCTTATATAAAAACTGTAATGATTATTGTACTGGGGACACAAATCGCTGCTGCACACGCAAGCACGCTGGCGATCGTATCCATTGGCTGTCGAAGATATTTCACCACAAGACATAAGCGACGTCTAATGTGGTATTACGTGTTGCCCTTGGGGCCATTGATCTTACTTGGCGTCGCAAACTTCCTCTTTGCCTACGGGGGACCGCACAGGAATACGTATCAGTTGTACGTTGTGGCAGTCTCAATTGCCCTGATGGCATTTCTGCTCTGGCTTTCAGTGAAGATCGACAGCACCTCTCACCCTGAGACTTTGCGGTGTCTCAGGCTGCGGCGGCAGCGATCCTTGCCCAAGATGGATCAAGCAGCCGCAGTTGCAGCACGAGCACAACGTAGCCTCGCGGAACAGATCAAGATCGACTGATTTTCATCCCGTCACGACTTCCCTGCTGAGTTAAAAGCAGGTGTCATTCGAAGAATGCCCGGACGGTCCGCTTTGGGTCGATTTCGTTGAAAAAGTCGGCAGTTGCGGCGCAGAGATATCAGTGATTCAGTCTGTCTAGTTGGCAGGACTGAAGGTCATGATGGGGAACCGGCAAGTCGAACAGGCTGCGTTGTTCTATGAGTTCTCGCTCGAGAAGCATATTCCCGCCGACCACTTGCTCCGGTCGATCGATAGATTTGTCGACCTTGAACAGATTAGGCGGGACTTGGCGCCTTTCTACAGTAGCATCGGCCGGCCTTCGATCGATCCCGAGCTGATGATCCGGATGCTCCTGATCGGTTACTGCTTCGGCATTCGATCGGAGCGGCGCCTGTGCGATGAGGTTCATCTCAATTTGGTCTACCGGTGGTTCTGCCGGCTCGGCCTGGATGGGACGGTGCCGGATCACTCGACGTTCTCCAAGAACAGACATGGCCGCTTCCGGGAGAGTGACCTATTCCGTCGTGTGTTCGAGAGCGTCTTGCGCCGCTGCATCCGGGAGCGGCTGGTCGGTGGGGACGGATTTGCAGTCGATGCGAGCCTGATCAAGGCGGATGCCAACCGGCAGAAGGGGATCGAGGGCGACAAGGGACTACCCCCGGAAGTCGCCGCCGGGCGATCGATGAGTATCTGTCCGTCCTCGACGATGCCGCTTTCGGAGCAGCGACCGAGGTCACGCCGAAGTTCGTGTCGCCCTCCGACCCGGCGGCGCGCTGGACAGGGGCGCATGGCGGCCAAGCCTTCTTCGCCTACTCGACAAACTACCTGGTCGACATCGAGAACGCGATCATCGTCGATGTCGAGGCGACCACGGCCATCCGGCAGGCGGAGGTGCTGGCGGCCAAGCGCATGATTGAGCGCTCGCTGGAACGGTTCGATCTCTATCCGAGCCGGCTTCTCGGCGACAGCGGCTATGGCTCGGCCGAGATGCTCGGCTGGTTGGTCCACGAGCATGGGATTGAGCCGCACGTTACAGTGTTCGACAAGTCGGCCCGCACGGACGGGATCTTCGCGCGCGACGACTTCACCTATGACCACGCAGGTGACGTCTACCGCTGTCCCGACGGCAAGGTCCTCACCACGACCGGAGCGCTGGTGAACGATGGTGCCACGATGCTTTACCTCGCCAGCAAGCGCGATTGTGATCGATGCGCGCTGAAGTCC
>NZ_JAGKJL010000087.1:0-27086 GCF_020329495.1 Bradyrhizobium australafricanum
GGATGAATCCCATGACAGCCGCCGCCTAATCGATTAGCCGGCGGGCTCGCTCGCCGGCCGACCGGAGCTGCAAGAGCAGATGGAGCGATCGATCGAGCAACGATGCGAGACAGTCCGCAGGACCCATCGGCCGCCAACAGGCCGCGTGGTTGTTTGGAACTCGCATCGCGCAAACCATCTTGGCCAGCGATCCATTCGATCGCACCCAACAGGCCGGACATATGGATGCAAGCGATCCGATCTCACCAAACAGCTCTTGTGCCACGGGGGCCGTCCACATATGGGTCCTGGCTTTCGCTAGGACGACGATGAGGATGGGTCGCAACTCAAGAAACAGCGCGGTGTCATTACCGGCGCATCCGGGCGATGACACCGCAAGTGAGGCAGCTACTTCGCCACCACGCTCCACTTGGTGACGATGGCTTCGCTCATCTCGCCGGCATCCTTGGCGCAGGCGACTTCGTCGACCTTCACCGAGATTTCCTTGCCGGAGAGGCTTTTGAGCTGCGCGGCCTGGGCATCGTTGGTCGGAACGAGCTGGAAGGTTTCCGGCCCGGTCTCGAGATTGCACAGACCGTTCGGCGGCGGCAGACGGCGCGGCTCGCTGGTGATCTGGTAGGTCGCGACGCGCTTGCCGCGGTTCTTGGCGTCACGCACCTTCATGACGCCGAGCTCTCCCGACAGCACGTCGCCGGCGCGGATCATCTTGCCGGGCTTTTGCGGCGCGTCGGCCTGCTGCGCGAGCGCGCAAGGCGCGGCGAACGTTGCCGCCAGAAGCGCAAAGCCCAAACGTACGCCGAACAAGCGTACGCCGAATCGGTGTGTCGTCATTTGCGGTGGTTCCGTACTTGATTCGTCAGAGCGTGGATGACCGTCCCCGAATCGTCACCAACCCTATCATTTTGTTTCAGTGCGATCTTTTCGACTTGTGACGGATCGCTCGGCAAACGCCGCCACGTCCGACTGTCGAGCGCGCGCTAGAAGAGCGTGCGCTGCCGCATCGCAGCCGATAGCGTACCTTCATCGAGGTAATCAAGCTCTCCGCCGACCGGCACGCCATGCGCCAGCCGCGTCACCCGCACATTGGCCTCCGACAACAGGTCGGTGATGTAATGCGCGGTGGTCTGGCCATCGACGGTCGCATTGAGCGCCAGGATGATCTCGCTGACCTCGGGCGCATGCGCGCGCGCCACCAGCTGATCGATGGTGAGATCCTGCGGACCGACGCCGTCGAGCGGCGACAGCGTTGCGCCGAGCACGTGATAGCGGCCATTGGTCGCATTGGCGCGTTCCAGCGCCCAGAGGTCGGCGACGTCCGCGACCACGACGATGATCGAGGGGTCGCGGCGCGGATCGGTGCACACCGTGCAGGGGTTTTGTGTATCGATGTTTCCGCAGGTCTTGCAGACCTGGATCTTGTCGATCGCGACCTGCAGCGCCGCGGTCAGCGGCGTCATCAGGGCTTCGCGCTTCTTGATCAGATGCAGCGCCGCGCGCCGCGCCGAACGGGGCCCGAGGCCCGGCAGCCGCGCCAGCAACTGGATCAGGCGTTCAATCTCGGGGCCGGCAACGCTTGCAGCCATTTAAGTCGGACCAAATCCCGGCGGCAGGCCGAGCCCGCCGGTAAGAGCCATCATCTTCTCCTGCATCGCGGTCTCGGCCTTGCGGCGGGCATCGCCATGCGCGGTGACCAGGAGATCCTCGAGCACCTCGCGTTCCTCCGGCTTCATCAGCGACGGATCGATCTTGATGCCCTTCACTTCCATCTTGGCGGTCATGCGCACCGTGACCAGGCCGCCGCCGGAGATGCCTTCGACCTCGACATTGCCGAGCTGTTCCTGCATCTCCTGCATCTTGGATTGCAGCTGCGCTGCCTGCTTCATCATGCCAAGAAAATCAGCCATGCGTGCGTCCCTGTAGCCAAATATCAATCGTCGTCGCTGTCGGAAGTTTCAATCGGGTCCTCGCCGGTCGCATCGGCAACCGGAACCTCAGCGGCAAGGCGGCGGACCTCGACCACCTTGGTGCCGGGGAAGCGCGCCAGCACCTCCTGCACGCGCGGATCGGCTTCCGCAGTGCGCTGATGCTCGCTGCGCGCCAATTCGTTCTGCGAACGGACGGTCGGCTGGCCAGCCTCGTTGGAGATGATCACGGTCCAGCGCCGTCCGGTCCATAGTTCGAGCTTGCGCGACAGATCGGTGACGAGCGCGCGTTGCGCCTTCGGCTCGAGGGCGATCTCGAGCTGGCCGTCCTCGATGCGCACCAGCCGCACATCGGCCTCCAGCGCACTCTTCATCATGATGTCGCGCTTCTCGCCGGCGAGCGCGATCAGCTGCGGAAAGCTTGATATCCGCAGCGCCGGCGCGGCATCGGCGACCGGCGCTGCCATCTGCGGACGCGCGGCGAGATCGCCGCGCGGCGCGGCCTGCGGCGTGCGCACCGGCGCCGACGGCATGGCCGACATCGCCGAGCTCGGTGCGCCGCGTGACGGTGACGACGCGGCGGAACCCGACGTCGCGGGCGCCGCGCCGCCGCCATTCTGCTCGATCATCCGGATCACCTCGTCCGGCGTCGGCAGATCGGCGACATAGGCAATCCGCACCAGCACCATCTCGGCCGCGGCGGCCGGGCGCGTCGCGGTCTGCACCTCGGCGATGCCCTTGAGCAGCATCTGCCACATCCGCGACAGCACCCGCATCGACAGCTTGGCGGCGAACTCGCGCGCCCGCACCCGCTCGGTCTCGCCGAACGCAACATTGTCGGCCGTCCCCGGCACGAACTTCACGCGGGTGACGAAATTGACGAACTCGGCAAGGTCAGACAGCACCACGACCGGATCGGCGCCGACGTCATACTGCGCGCGGAATTCGGCGAAGGCGGCGGCGATATCGCCGCGCGCCAGCTGTTCGAACAGATCGATCACGCGGGTGCGGTCGGCGAGGCCGAGCATCTGCCTGACCGCGTCGGCCTTCACCTTGCCCGCGGCATGCGCGATCGCCTGGTCGAACAGCGACAGCGAGTCGCGCACCGATCCCTCGGCCGCGCGCGCGATGATGCCGAGCGCCTCGGGCTCGACCTCGACGCCTTCCTTGGCCGCGATGTTGCCGAGATGCTTCATCAGCACGTCGGCTTCGACGCGGCGCAGGTCGAAGCGCTGGCAGCGCGACAGCACCGTGATCGGAACCTTGCGGATTTCGGTGGTGGCGAACACGAACTTGGCGTGCTCCGGCGGCTCCTCCAGCGTCTTCAGGAAGGCGTTGAAGGCCGCCGTCGACAGCATGTGGACTTCGTCGATGATGTAGACCTTGTAGCGTGCGCTGGCCGGCGCGTAGCGCACGCTGTCATTGATCTGGCGGACATCGTCGACGCCGGTGTGGGAGGCGGCGTCCATCTCCAGCACGTCCATGTGCCGGCTTTCCATGATCGCCTGGCAGTGCACGCCGAGGTCGGGCATGTGGATGGTCGGCCCCTGTACCGAACCGTCCGGCTTGGCGTAGTTCAAGGCGCGGGCGAGGATGCGCGCGGTGGTGGTCTTGCCGACCCCGCGGACGCCGGTGAGGATCCAGGCCTGCGGAATCCGCCCGGTCTCGAACGCGTTCGAGACGGTGCGCACCATGGCCTCCTGGCCGATCAGGTCCTCGAAGCTGGAGGGGCGGTATTTGCGGGCAAGAACGCGGTAGGGTTTTGCGGCGTCCGGCGCGCCGCCGAGATCGAAACCGCCGTCAAGGGTCCCTTTGCCTGCGCCGTCGGACGGATGGGAGGGGTCGCCAGCGTCATTCATGCATCGATCCGCAACTTGGGAATTGTCTCTTCAGCCGGCGTGCGGATAGGAGCCAAAATCGAGCGCCGGGCGCGGAGACCGCCATTCCAGCGCGATTCGCTCGGAAAAACAGGTAGGAGACTGACGAGCGACCCGATCCGGACCTCGTTAGGGCTGCTTCCTTCCGGACCTGACCCGGTTGGCGAGTGGCTCGTCCACCGCCAATCTCCCGGTCCCTATTTGGGGCCAAAACCGCCGGAAAGCAAGCGGCCTGACCCGGCTTTGTAAGGCTGGCTTTGTGGGACTTGTCTGGGAACACGGAAAGGCATTATTTGCCCCCCATGTCCGCCTCCAATTGGTCGCTGCATTCGCAGCTCAAGAAAGACACCATCGACATCGGCGACCTGCCGCTGTGCAAGGTGCTCGTCATCAAGGATGCGCATTATCCGTGGCTGCTGCTGGTGCCGCGGCGCGACGGCGCGGTCGAGATCATCGACCTCGACGAGGTCGCGCAGGCGCAGCTGATGACGGAAATCACCCGCGTCTCGCGGGCCCTGAAAGAGGTCACCAAGTGCGACAAGCTGAATGTCGCCGCGCTCGGCAACCTCGTCCCGCAGCTCCACGTCCACGTCATCGCGCGCCGCACCAGCGACGCTGCATGGCCGCGTCCCGTTTGGGGCGTGATGCCGCCGCTGGCGCATGACGCCGAGGAAGTGCAGAATTTCATCAGCGCGCTTCGCCGCAAGATCTGGTTGGGTTGAACATTCAATGTCTGCATTCGATTCCTTTCCGCTCGGCCAGCCGGCCTTTGTCACCCACGTGCTGGACCGCGCCGCGCATCTGCGCACCAACGACGAGAAGCTGTTCGCGCTGGAGGGCCACCGCGAAGCTAGAGCCTATGTGATCTATCGCGACTCGCTGGTCGTGAAGCAGGAGGATGGCGGGGCCCGCGCACTGCTTTCGCTGGAGGAAGCCCGCAGCTACGGCGCCAATCCCGGCACGATCTTCCTCGGGCTGCGCGACGCCGCGCCGATCTTCGGCATGGGGATCGCGCCGCAGGCGGCCGAGAAGCTGGTCGGACGCGCCGACGTCGCGATCACCGAATTGCGCGGCATGGCGATGCAGGGGGTGGTGCCGCCCGAGCAGCTCTCGGCCATCGCGATGGCGAAATCGATGGTGACCTGGCATCAGCGCCACGGCTTCTGCGCGAACTGCGGCACCCGCACGGCGATGAAGGACGGCGGCTGGAAGCGCGAATGCCCGAGCTGCAAGGCCGAGCACTTTCCGCGCACCGACCCGGTCGTGATCATGCTGGTCACGTATGGCGACAAGGTGCTGCTGGGACGGCAGAAGCAGTTCATGCCCGGCATGTATTCCTGCCTCGCCGGGTTCGTGGAAGCCGCCGAGACCATCGAGGACGCCGTGCGGCGCGAGATTTTCGAGGAGTCCGGCATCCGCTGCACCGACGTCAATTACTACATGACGCAGCCCTGGCCCTATCCGTCATCGCTGATGATCGGCTGCACCGCGCGCGCGACCAACGAGGACATCGTGGTCGACCGCACCGAGCTGGAAGATGCGCGCTGGTTCGACCATGCCGAGGCGTCGCTGATGCTGAAGCGCCAGCATCCCGAAGGGCTCGCCGGCCCGCATCCGTTCGCGATTGCCCATCATCTGCTCGGCCGCTGGGTGCATCACCAGAACCCGTTGGACAAATAGCGGGAACCGGACATCGTTCTGCCGATTAAAGCTGGACACAGTTCTGGCAGTAACGGAACCATTGCGACGGATCCCCGCATGAATTTTCAGAACGGCGCCCCGAAAGTCCCGCCCCGCATCCTCTGCATCGGCCTGCCGGTGCGCGACCTGACCTTTCGGGTCAGCGTCCCGGCGCGCGGCTCCAAGGAGAATGCGACGCATTTCGACGAGATCTGCGGCGGCAATGCGCTGAACGCCGCCATCGGCATCGTCCGCTTGGGCGGTCGCGCTTCGATCTGCGGACCGATGGGCGATTCGCAGGAGACCTCGAGCCGCTACATCTTCGACAAGCTCGCCCAGGAAGGCATCGAGACCAATCATCTGATCCACATGCCGAACTTGGTCACCCCGATCTCGGCGATCATGATCGACGACAGCGGCGAGCGCACCATCGTCACCTTCCGCGATCCGGAGCTCTGGAAGGTCAAGCTGCCGCCGACCGAACTCTTGCTGGAGGATTGCGCGGCAATCCTGACCGAGAGCCGCTGCGCGCCGTTCTGCACCGAGCTTTGCGCCGAGGCGGTCAAGCGCGGCATTCCCGTGGTGGTCGACGTCGACCGCGCGATGTCGATGCGGGAGGGGCTGCTCACCGCCTCCTCCCACCTGGTGTTCTCCAGCGAGCCGCTGCAGGAGACCGCCGACGTCACCGACGACGGCCAGGCGCTGCACAAGCTCGCCAAGCTCACCCCCTCCTTCCTGGCCGGCACCCGCGGGCCGATGGGCACGATCTGGCTCAACGAGAACGGCGAGCTCGAGGAAACCCCGGCCTTCCCGGTCCATACCGTCGACACGCTCGGGGCCGGCGACGTCTTCCACGGGGCCTTCGCCCTCGCCATCACCGAGAAACAGCCGCTGCGCGACGCGCTGCGCTTCGCCTCGGCTGCTGCAGCGCTGAAATGCACCCGCTTCGGGGGTGCTTATGCCGCACCGCAACGTACTGAAGTTGAAGAGTTTTTGGGTCAGCACGCCGACGCCAAGCCGGCCTGAGCCGCCACGAATCGCTTGATTTGGAAGATTCTTCTCTATATGAGGGATATTGAACCTTCATATGGAACTTTCTTCTATGACCGATGTCGCCATTCAGCTTCATGACAACAGCCGCCGCCTCGACGCGATCGATCGCAAGATTCTGACCGTGCTGCAGGAGGATGCGTCGCTCTCCGTCGCCGAGATCGGCGACCGGGTCGGCCTGTCGTCGACGCCGTGCTGGAAGCGCATCCAGCGGCTGGAGGCCGACGGCGTGATCCTGCGCCGCGTGGCGCTGGTCGACCAGAACAAGATCGGGCTCGGGATTTCGGTGTTCGTCTCGGTCGAGAGCGCCGACCATTCGGAAGCCTGGCTGCGCAAATTCGCCGACGCCGTCAGCGCCATGCCCGAGGTGATGGAGTTCTACCGGATGGCCGGCGACGTCGACTACATGCTGCGCGTCGTGGTCGCGGACATGCAGGCCTACGACGTGTTCTACAAGAAGCTGATCAGTGCCGTGCCGCTGAAGAACGTCACCTCGCGCTTCGCGATGGAGAAGATCAAGTCGGTGACGGCGCTGCCGGTGCCCGCGGCGTAAGCGCCGCCGCACACCCCACACGATAAGGTCGATACGCTCCCAGGTAGTTGGCCGGTTCGGCATTTACCTGAAGTTAGCGCCGGCAGCGGTATTCTGCTGCGATGGAGCCGGGGGAGATCATCCCAGCGAGACGATGGCCTGCATGGCTGGGCGCGGCTGCATTGCTGATCGCGAGCTGGATCGCGGTCGCAACGCTGTCGCTAAAGGTGCGTGCGGGCAGCGATGTGGTGGCCGTGGCCTTTCCGCCATGGTGGCGCGCCGAACGCGCGCTGCTGGCCGCCGCATCCGCCAATGCGTCGATCGTTCGGATGACCGCGATCCCGGCCCTGCTGGTGGTGCGACCTGACCGCAATGGCGGGCTGGGCCGGCTGTACGAGGCCGGCGCCTTGCTGACCATGGATCCGCAGGCGATCGCCGGCTGCTTCACGGCGGATGACGATCTGGGGGTTGGGGATGACCTTCGAAGGCGATGAAATGGCCGCGCTGCGCGAGACGGCGAGCAAGATCCTGCTCGTGGTGCTGTGGCTGCACGTTCCGATCGCGATCATCGTCGGCATCACGCTGCACACCGACTGGCTGATGCCGGCTGGCTTCATGGTCGCGATGGCGCTGGCCGCGACGGTGTCGTGGCGCGTCTCGGGGAACGGCGTTTCAACCCGCCTGATCGTTGCCGTGGCCCTGATGGCCGGCGTGTCGATGCTGGTCTACCAGTTCGCGGGCCACCGCTGGCAGGTCGACATGCACATGTATTTCTTCGCCGCGCTGGCGTGCCTCGTTGCCTATTGCGACTATCGGCCGATCGTCGCCGGCACCTTGGCGGTTGCCCTGCACCACCTGACGCTGAATTTCATCCTGCCGGCCGCGATCTATCCCGGCGGCGCCGATTTCGGTCGCGTCGTTCTCCACGCCGTGATCCTGCTGATCGAGGCCGGCGTGCTGATCTGGCTCGCGCACACGCTTGCCGAACTGTTCAGGACGTCGGCGCTGAAGGCGGCGGAGGCCGAGGCCGCCGGTGCCGCCGAGGCGCGCGCCAATGCCGAGCGCATCGAGGCCGAACGCGCCAAGCAGGATCGCGATGCCGCGCGGCGCGAGCTCGCCGCCGGCTTCGAGCGCAAGATCGGCGAGGTCGTCGAGGCCGTCGCGGTGGCGGCGGGCGCGATGCAGGACCTGTCGGCAACGATGAACGGCAGCAACGCGGAAACCATCCGCCAGGCCACCGCCGCCGCCTCCGCATCGACGCTGGCCTCGAGCAATGTGGAAACCGTCGCGTCCGCGACCGAAGAGCTGACGGCCTCGATCAACAGCATCGCCGAGCAGGTGACGCGCTCGGCGCGGATCGCCGCCAAGGCCGCCGACGAGGCACGCCGCACCAACAGCGTCGTCGAAGGGCTTGCCGCCGGCACGCAGAAGATCGGCGAGGTGGTGACGTTGATCCAGAGCATCGCCAGCCAGACCAATCTGCTCGCCCTGAACGCAACCATCGAAGCGGCGCGTGCCGGCGAGCATGGCCGCGGATTCGCCGTGGTCGCGAGCGAGGTCAAGGCACTGGCCAACCAGACCGCCAGGGCGACCGAGGAGATTTCAGCCCAGATCCAGGACATCCAGAGCGCGACCGGCGCGGCCGTCAGCGCGATCGGGAGCATCGGCACCACGATCGCGGAGATCGACCAGGTCTCCGGCGAGATCGCGGCCGCCGTCGATCAGCAGGGCGCGGCGACCCGCGAGATTTCCAGCAATTTGCAGCAGGCCGCCGATCGCACGCGGGACGTCAACAAGGGCATCCTCAACGTCAACCGCGCCTCCGAACAGGCCGGCAGCGCGACCGCACAACTGCTCGATGCGGCGAACGGCCTGTCGTCGCAATCGGAGTGGCTGAAGACCGAGCTGGACCGCTTCCTGGCCTCGCTGCGGGCGGCGTGAAGCTGCGGAGACCGATCGTCGCACGCGGGCTTGACCCGCGTGCCCATCGATTTTCAAGAAAGCTTTTCCGAGATGGATTACCGGGTCAAGCCCGGCAATGACGGTCCGAGAACACCCAGCTCAAATCCTCTGATTGTACTCGCCGACCTCGGGATGCGTGCGCAGCACGGCATCCATCGCCTCGAACATGTCGTGCATGCGCCGCTCGCTGACCGGGCTTTCCACCACGACCACGAGCTCCGGCTTGTTCGAGGATGCGCGCACCAGGCCCCAGCTGCCGTCCTCGACCGTGACACGCACGCCATTGACGGTGACGAGGTCGCGGATGTTCTGGCCCGCGACCTTCCCGCCCTGCTGCTGCAACGCCTCGAAGTGCTTCACCACGGCGTCGACGACGCCGTACTTCGCCTCGTCGGCGCAATGCGGCGACATGGTCGGCGACGACCAGGTCTTCGGCAGCGCGTCCTTCAGGTCGGCCATCGACTTGCCGGGCGCGCGATCGAGCATTTCGCAGATCGCGATCGCCGACACCAGGCCGTCGTCATAACCGCGACCGAACGGCTTGTTGAAGAAGAAGTGGCCGGACTTCTCGAAGCCGGCGAGCGCGCCCAGCTCGTTGGTGCGCCGCTTCATGTAGGAATGGCCGGTCTTCCAGTAGACCGTCTTCGCGCCCTGCTTCTGCAAGACGGGGTCGGTCACGAACAGCCCGGTCGACTTCACGTCGACGACGAACTGCGCGTTGGCGTTGATCGCCGACATGTCGCGCGCCAGCATGACGCCGACCTTGTCGGCAAAGATCTCCTCGCCGGTGTTGTCGACCACGCCGCAGCGGTCGCCGTCGCCGTCGAAGCCGAGGCCGACATCGGCCTTGTGCGCCAGCACCGCATCGCGGATCGCGTGCAGCATCTCCATGTCTTCCGGATTCGGATTGTATTTCGGGAAGGTGTGATCGAGTTCGGTGTCGAGCGGGATCACATCGCAACCGATCGCCTCCAGCACCTGCGGCGCGAACGCGCCCGCGGTGCCGTTGCCGCAGGCCGCGACGACCTTCAGCCTGCGCGTCAGCTTCGGCCGGCTGGTGAGGTCGGCGATGTAGCGCGCCGGATAATTCTCGTGGAATTGATAGGAGCCGCCGGCCGTGTTGTTGAATTCGGCGTTGAGCACGATTGCCTTCAGCCGTGACATCTCGTCGGGACCGAAGGTGAGCGGACGGTTGGCGCCCATCTTGACGCCGGTCCAGCCATTGTCGTTATGCGAGGCGGTGACCATGGCGACGCAGGGCACGTCGAGATCGAACTGCGCGAAGTAGGCCATCGGCGTCACCGCGAGCCCGATGTCATGCACCTTGCAGCCCGCCGCCATCAGGCCCGAGATCAGCGCGTATTTGATCGAGGCGGAATAGCCGCGGAAATCGTGACCGGTGACGATCTCCTGGCGGACGCCGAGCTCCGCGATCAGCGCGCCGAGCCCCATGCCAAGCGCCTGCACGCCCATCAGGTTGATTTCCTTGTTGAACAGCCAGCGCGCGTCGTACTCGCGAAACCCGGTCGGCTTCACCATCGGCTCGGATTCGAAGGCATAGGTGTTCGGGACCAACGCGGATTTCGGCTTGGGAAACATCAGAAATGGCCTCGTGGAAATGCGGAAGAACAGTGCCGCTGGCTTTAGCGAATGCATCGCCGCAGCGGAAGGCAGGATTGACGGCTTGTGGCGAATAATTGCGGCAGATTTGGCGTCGGCGAAATACTGTCGTCATCCACCCAACCTTGCGCGGCGGCCGCAATACGCCGCGCTGCTGCGCCCTGCGAGTTGCTTGACCGCTAATCGTTCCGACCCAGCATGGTTTCTGCAGGGGTGGCGCCAGGCATCGACAGGCATTGCCGTGCGGTTGTTATTTCAGTCGCTCCCGGCGCTCTGCAATCTGCGCGTCGAACAATTGACACGTCGGGCAACTCACCGGTACATTTTCATCGTCGCAACAATCAAGCCCACACCGGAAAATCCGCTGCGGGTTTTTTGAATCAGACAAGACGCTGTCGGCCAATACACTGCCGAGCGCGCCGAAATTGGCCACCGCAACGAACCGAACTGGCTAACAGCCAGGGCCGACCGCGCCGATAGACGGGCGCCCGGCGAAGACGGCGGGCAAGCCGAACCGGAAGCGACACTTCCGCGCCCTCGCGCAAGCCATCCTTCAAGCACTTGCCTTCAAACACATAAAGCCAACCCAGCCCTCTCCGCGAGGTGCGGTCACGCGCGGGCTCCCCCGAAGGTGTCCGCAATAACTGTAGGTGATTGATGATGCCTGATTACTCTCTGGTGCCGGTGGACCATCAGCCGGATTTCGATGACTACTCGCTCGTTCCCGTTGACCACGATCCGTTCGCCGCGGATGGCGTAACTCAACAGGCGCAGATTCAACAGCCGCCGACATCGACTCAACTAACTCAGCCACAGCCACAGCCGCAACCCCAGCCGCAGCAGCCCGCGACAGCAGCCGGTCAGCCCGGCGTCAACGGGCCGGCGACTGGCAACAGCCCCAGCGGATCGGGTGGCGTCGCTGGCAATCAAGCGCTTTGGCGGCGCCGAAGGTGGCGACTTTCCGAGCCGCAATGCGGGGATCGGTTTCGAGAGCGCGGAGCGCGCATGGGACGCTGCCCGTAAGGAAATGATAGACCTTGGTGCCCAATATTACCCGGAAGAGACCAAGAGCAGGGGTTTTATCCCGGAACTGGGCGTGGAAATTCATAAGCGCGGCGGACTATATTACTACGATCAGATAGCGCGCGGATTCCAAGACGGAGCGCTGGGCGGTGGTGTGGGGTTTGGCGACAGCGGTGCGGTGGCACGTGGGCACATGCACTGGGATGATCAGCACGAGAGTGATGGAGATCTAGACAATGCGAAGGCTTATTCGCAGAAAACTCCGGATTATCGAGCGTGGGCTGGATCTTGGGATGGGAGCTATCTGTATTGGCTTCACGGCAAGCCAACGGGGTCGAGAATGCCTGATTGGAATCGATACAAATATTGAGTCATGCCGATGAAAATGTTCGTGCTCGCCGGAGCCTTATGCCTTCTGCTCGCCAATTCAACGGTATGCAAGGCAAACTCGGGCCCCTGGTGTAAGCCGGATGTCGTGACTTTGACTTTCAAAAATCAACAAGGCGGGGATCTTGCGAAGATCGAACTTCGCACCCTCAAGGCAGTTTGCGACCGAAACCCGGAAAAGAAAGGGTTTGGGGTAGGCTCGGAACGGTCGATGCGCATTGAACACAATGGGCAATGGATTGATGTGCCGAAAGAGTGTTTATCCGTTTTTCCTTTTGGGGAAGATGAGGTGTCGCTATCGGGTGACGATGCCGGCCTAGGCATAGCTATTATTGGGAAACCGACGGAGAGAGGCGAGCGTTTAAAAGTCTCGATATTCAAACACGGTGATGAAGTCTTTTGCGTTCAGGTCGTGCGCTGCCCGAATGTCGACGACCCGCCCGGCTATATCAGAGAGTGCAGTAGGGATTTACAGTGAGCACGCCGGGAGATCGGCGCGACGCTCTGCGAAAGCGCCTCAGGTCTGACGTTGCCTGCGAACGTCTGGCGCAAATGCCGCGCCGTCGCGAAGATCGACTCGACTACGCTCTCATTCCCAAAATGTGAACAAGCAGCGCACTGAATTCCCTCGCGGCGACTTGTGTGTCCGCCTTCCTCAGTTTCGGCGGAATTTCTGCCGTTCTGAGGAGACGATGCGCATCACGGAGGAAGACATCCGGCGGAAGACTTGGATAGGCTTTGATGCCAATCGGCCTTACTGCTCCAGCAACAATTTGCCGTTGGCATATTCGAAGCGCTTCAGCTTCGACAGGAAGGACAGGCCGAGCAGGTTTTCCGACAGCGCCTCGTCGGGCAGCACCAGGGCATCGACGTCGCGCACGGTGAGGCCGCCGATCTCGATTATGGCGATGCGGGCGCGCGCGGCCTTGATGGTGCCGTTGGCAGTGGTGACGCGCGAGGTGTAGTCGCCCGGCACCGGACGCAGGCCGAAGCGTGCCGCGGACGTTTCGTTCAGGGCTACCACCGAGGCGCCGGTGTCGACCATGAAGTTGATGCGCTGGCCGTCGATCCGGCCGTCGGTCGCGAAATGACCGCGAGGATCGGGCGCAATACTGAGCGTGCGGGCGCTGGCCTGCGCCACCGTGACGGCTGGGGCCATGGTCTGCTTTGTGGTGGTCGCGGCGGCGGGCGACATCTTGCTGGCCATCTGAGCCATGAAGGTGCCCAGCCCGATCAGGATGGCCGCGAAAATCATCAGGTTACGCATGACACCATACTCGGAAAACCGAACACGCAATTTCACCACGCCGCCCGCCCCGCCGCGAGCGAGGGCGGCGGCACGAGCCTGCCATTTTGGCGAAAAGGATGAGCGAAGGGTTAATGCGAGCCCCAAGGGGCGGCCGAATGACGTCGGTCGCCCGCGCGGGCCGCAATTTCCGGCTCTCAGGCCGTCTCTCAGGCCGTCTCTCAGGCCGTCCTGGCGACCGGGCTCGGCATCCCAACGCGCAGCGCGTAATAGACCGCGCCCGCGATCCCGACACCGAAGAACCAGCCATAGACCGCCCACCACGCCGGCAGGATCGAGGTGAAGTTCGGCAGCACCGACGAGAACAGCGCGCCGATGCCGGCGGCGATCAGCGCGCTGACGTTCCAGCCGTTCTGAAAGCGATATTCGCCGTTCTCCTGATACAGCGCCGGCACGTTCACACGGCCTTTGGCGATCAGGTAATAGTCGACCATCATGACGCCGAAGATCGGTCCCATCGTCGCGCCGATCAGCCCGACGAACGAGGCGGCGCTGCCCTCCCAGGGCGCGAACGGATACAGCGCCAGCGCGATCAGCGCCGCGATGTAGCCGCCCTTTTTGAAGTCGATATGCCGCGGAAACACGTTCGAGAAATCGAACGCCGGCGAGACGAAATTGGCGACGACGTTGATGCCGAGCGTCGCCACCGCGAAGGTGACCGCCGCGAGCAGCGCCAGGAACCAGCTGTCGAACTTCGCCGAAATCTGGTCGGGATGCAGCAGCACCTCGTGATAGACGTTGAACGCCGCGATCGTGGTGACGCCGGCGACCAGCGAGAACAGGATCAGATTGACCGGCAGGCCCCAGATATTGCCCTTGCGCAGCGCGGCTGCATCGGGCGCATAGCGCGAGAAGTCGCAGAAGTTGAGATAGAGCGCGGCGAAATAGGTGATCCAGGTCGCGGCGACGGCGCACAGCGCCGGGAACGAGCCGGGCACGCCGGGTACGCCAGCCTCCTTGGTCTTCTCCAGCAGCACGTCCTGCGGGATCGGCGCGGTCAGCGAGATGCCGCCGGCCGCGATGCAGAGATAGATCGCAAGGATCAGCATCATCAACCACACCGCAGGTCCCGCCCAGTCCTGGAAGCGCCGCACCGTTTCCATGCCGCGCTGGATGATCAGAAGCTGCAACGCCCAGATCACGACGAAGCAGATCACCTCGAGCGTGGAATGGCCGAGCATATGGCTGGACTGGTGGAACGCCTTGAAGCTGTCGATGCGCGTCAGCAGCGCAACGATCGCGCCCGAGGCCGCCGCAGTCTGCGCGCCGTACCAGAAGCAGGCGACGACAGCGCGGACCAGCGCCGGAATGTTGGCGCCCCAGACCCCGAACGAGGCGCGCGCCAGCACCGGATAGGGCACGCCGGTCCTCACGCCGGCATTGCCGATCAGGCTCATCAGCACGAAGATCACCAGCGACCCGACGCCGATCGCGAGGATGAAATTGACGAAGCTGCCGCAGAGCAGGAACAGGCTGGCGGCGAGGTAATAGCCCCACAGGCTGTGCACGTCCGAGGTCCAGACGTTGAAGATGCTGAAGGCGCCCCAGTTGCGTTCCTTGGCCGGCGCCAGGTCTTCGTTGTACAGCGACGGCGATGCGTTCTTGATTTCCACGGTGACCTCCCCAAACTGCGAGCCCGTGATCCCATCCCAGCGTGCAAATCTAACCACCGTTTGCGGACGCTCGCCAGCGTTACGTCCCGGATGGTGCGGGTCTATGCCCGTCATTGCGAGCGAAGCGAAGCAATCCATCGTGCGCCATGCGCGGAACGATGGATTGCTTCGTCGCTATCGCTCCTCGCAATGACGGCGATGCATGAGATTCGCGACCCGTCACGTGCCGCGCGGTTTCACGCGCCTGGTCGGCATCGCGCTGGCGGGATCTTCCGGCCAGGGATGGCGCGGATAGCGGCCGCGCAGGTCGGAACGCACCGCAGCGTAACTGCCGCGCCAGAAGCCGGGCAGATCGCGCGTCACCTGCACCGGCCGCTGTGCCGGCGACAGCAGTTCCAGCACCAGCGGCACCGCGCCCTTGGCGATGGAGGGATGGGTGTTGAGCCCGAACAGCTCCTGCAGCCGCACCGCGATGGTCGGGCCCTGCTCGGCCTCGTAATCGATCGCGAGCTGCGTTCCGGTCGGCGCCTCGAAATGCGTCGGCGCCTCGCGATCGAGCCGCGCGCGCAACTCCCACGGCAGCAACGCCATCAGCGCGTCCGACAGGTCGCCGGCGGACAGGTCCTTCAGCGCGGTCTTGTCGTAGAGCGCCGGCACCAGCCAGTCGTCGGCACGCGCGGCGAGCGCGGTGTCGGACAGATCGGGCCAGCTCTCGTCCTCGGCCTTGCGCAGGAACATGACGCGGTCGCGCCACTGTTTCGAGTGCTTCGACCACGGCAACCGGTCGAGCCCGGCCGCGATCAGCCCGTCGGCGAAGACGCGCGCGGTCTCGGCCGAGGGCAACAGCGACATCGGCGCCTCCGACAGCGTGATCGCGTGCAGCGAACGCCGGCGGCGGGCGCGCAGCGCCATCGCGCCGCGGTCGAACGTCACCTCTTGCACGTTCTCGATCTGGTCGGCGAAGCGCTGCTCGATCTCCTCCTGGGTGATCGGCGCCGCCAGCAGGATGCGGCCGCTCGCCGCCGTGCCGGTCAATTCGGCAACCGCGATATAAGGCAGCCGCGCCAGCGCCGCGGTCTGTTCGACGGCGGCGCCGCGGCCATTGGCCAGCACGAAGCTGCCATTGCCGCGGTTCCTGGCGACCCGATCCGGGAATGCGAAGGCCAGCATGACGCCGGTGGAGAGATCCTTCGCTTCGCCGACCGCTGACTTCACCTGCGCGGCCCAGCGCGCCGCCATGCTGCGGGCGCTCGATGCGCGCTGCGAACGGTCGCGGCGGAACTGGTCGAGCCTGACGTCGAGATCGACACTGTCGCCGCCGAGCCCGCGTTCGGTCAGAACCGCGGCGATCTCGGCCGCTTCCTCGGCCGCACCGAAGCGGGCCGAATCCACGATCATGCGCGCCAGCCGCGGCGGCAGCGCCAGCGCGCGCAGGCTCTGTCCTTCCTCTGTCATGCGGCCATCACCGTCGAGCGCCCCGAGCTCTGACAGCAGCGATTTGGCTTCCTTCAGCGCCGGTCCCGGCGGCGGATCGAGGAAAGCAAGGCCCGCGGGATCGCTGACG
The DNA here is from genome assembly GCF_020329495.1 of Bradyrhizobium australafricanum. NCBI lineage: Bacteria > Pseudomonadati > Pseudomonadota > Alphaproteobacteria > Hyphomicrobiales > Nitrobacteraceae > Bradyrhizobium > Bradyrhizobium australafricanum. The sequence continues at coordinate 16,537 of NZ_JAGKJL010000087.1, forward strand.
CCCCATTGCGCGAGGTCGAGCACCAGCGAGGACAGATCGGCGGAGAGGATTTCGGGCGCGGTGTAGGCCGGCAGCGACGCGGTCTGCGGCTCGTCCCAGAGCCGGTAGCAGACGCCGGGCTCGATGCGGCCGGCACGGCCGCGCCGCTGATCCACCGCGGCGCGCGACGCCCGCACAGTCTCGAGCCGCGTCAATGCGATGTCAGGCTCGTAGCGCGGCACCCGCGCGAGGCCAGAGTCCACCACAATGCGCACGCCCTCGATGGTCAGCGAGGTCTCGGCGATCGAGGTCGCCAGCACCACCTTGCGGGTGCCCTTCGGCGCCGGCGCGATGGCGCGATCCTGCACGCTGGCATCGAGCGCGCCGAACAGCGGTACGATCTCGACAGAGGCGTCGTGCACACGCTCAGTGAGGAAGGTCTGGGTGCGGCGGATCTCGGCGGCGCCCGGCAGGAAGGCAAGCACCGAGCCGGCATCGGCGCGCAGCGCGGTCGCGATCGTCTCGGCCATCTGCCGCTCCAGCGGCGCGTCGACCTTGCGGCCGACGTAACGGGTCTCGACCGGAAAGGCGCGCCCCTCGCTTTCGACCACCGGCGCGTCGCCGAGCAGCTTTCCGACGCGTGCACCGTCGAGCGTTGCCGACATCACGAGGATCCGCAGGTCCTCGCGCAGGCCGGTCTGCGCGTCGCGCGCCAGCGCCAGCCCGAGATCGGCATCGAGCGAGCGCTCGTGGAATTCGTCGAACAGCACCGCGGCGACGCCGTTGAGCTCGGGATCGTCGAGGATCTGGCGCGAGAAGATGCCTTCGGTGACGACCTCGATCCGCGTCGCGCGCGACACCTTCGAGCCGAAGCGCACGCGATAGCCGACGGTCTCGCCGGCACGCTCGCCGAGCGTCTTCGCCATCCGCTCCGCGCTGGCGCGCGCGGCGATGCGGCGCGGCTCCAGCACGATGATCTTCTTGCCCCTCGCCCAGGGTGCATCGAGCAACGCCAACGGCACGCGCGTGGTCTTGCCGGCGCCCGGCGGCGCCACCAGCACCGCGGCGTTGTGGCCCTCGAGCGTGCGATCGAGCTCATCGAGCACGGCGTCGATCGGCAGCGGACTATCGAATTGGCGCGGCAAGGACTTTCATCATCGCAGCGGCGCTCGGGCCGGTGCGTCCCATGGTTAACAATCCGTGTTGGATTCCCTCGCCTCTTAGACCATTCGCCGGCTACGGGAAACCCGCGGAAAGGTCCGGTTTGGTGGCACACCATTTGTATCAATAAAGGAGAAAGCAACCGATCGGGCCGATGATAGGCACGATCACGCCGGAACGAGACAAAGATGACCACGAACGGCACAGCCGCTGCGACAGATCGTTCCGCCCCGCGCGCGAGCGGACGCGTCGACTGGGTCGACTATGCCAAGGGCATCTGCATCATCATGGTCGTGACGATGCATTCGGTGCTGGGGGTCGAGAAGGCCGCCGAGCAGACCGGCTTCATGCATTACGTCGTGATGTTCGCGAAGCCGTTCCGGATGCCTGACTTCTTCCTGATCTCGGGCCTGTTCCTGTCGGTCGTGATCGATCGCGACTGGCGCACCTATCTCGACCGCAAGGTGATGCACTTCGCCTATTTCTACGTGCTCTGGGTGACGATCCAGTTCGGCTTCAAGGCGCCGTCGCTGGCCGCCGAGACCGGTTGGGCCCGGGTTGGGCTGCAATACCTCGAGTCCTTCATCGAGCCGTTCGGCACGCTGTGGTTCATCTATCTGCTGCCGATCCTCTTCGTCGTCACCAAGCTCGCGCGCAACATCCACCCGCTCGTGATCTGGCTGATCGCGGCAGCGCTGGAGACCGCGCATGTCGCGACCGGCTGGACCGCGATCGACGAATTCTGCTCCCGCTTCGTCTACTTCTACACCGGCTATGTCCTCGCCGATTACGTGTTCGCGCTGTCGGACCGCGCGCGGGCACGGCCTGCGCTTGCCCTGCTCGGGCTTGGGCTCTGGGCGCTGATCAATGGCGGCCTGGTTGCGCTCGAGGTGAGCGAATGGCCGGTCGTCTCGCTGGCACTCGGCTTTGCCGGCGCCTGCGCGATCATCGTGACCGGCACGCTGCTGGCGCGCGCGCACTGGCTCGGCTTCCTGCGCTTCTGCGGCGAGCATTCGATCGTGATCTATCTCGCCTTCTTCCTGCCGATGGCCGCGTCACGCACCCTTCTGCTGCGCTTCGGCGTCATCCACGACATCGGCCTGATCTCGCTGATCGTGACCGCGGTCGGCGTCGCCGGCTCGCTCGTGATCTGGCGGCTGGCGCTGGCGGCGCGGGCCAATTTCCTGTTCGAACGGCCCGATGCGTTCTGGATTGCCCCGAAAAAGGCGGCGCCCTCGCTGCAGGCGGCCGAATAAGCCCCGACAGTGCCAGAAGTCATAACAGCCGGATTCGTTCCGACGGCGGGAATCCAGCCGTTCGAATTTTCCTCGCATTGAAATTATTGGCTTTTTGGTCCTGAATGTTTCGTCGTCCGGCCGACGACGAAACAATTCTCCCGTTCACGAAACCATTTTCCGCTTTTCGCGCAGACATCCGGAAACGGGCCGTAACTAACAATTCTCCCAACGAACCGCCGCCCAACGGCGAACTGGGAGCCTGTCATGCCGAACGTCATCGCCATCAACTCTGCAGCCACGAAGCATATCGACGCTGCTCGCGCGACCTCGGATGAAACGCTGCTCGCGCGTATCGCCAAGAATAACCGCACCTCGATGCACACGCTCTATTCCCGTCATAACGTCCGGGTTTACCGCTTCGTGCTCCGCATGGTGCGCGACACCACGATGGCCGAGGACCTCGTGAGCCAGGTGTTCCTGGACGTCTGGCGCACCGCGGCCCAATTCGAGGGCCGCTCGCAGGTCTCGACCTGGCTGCTCTCGATCGCCCGCTTCAAGGCGCTGACCGCGCTGCGCCAGCGCAAGCATGAGGACATCGACCAGGACGACGTGCTGGAGATCGCCGACGGCGCCGACACGCCGGAAACCTCGCTCGATCGCGCCACCACCAGCGAGATCCTCCGCGCCTGCGTGGCCAAGCTGTCGCCGGCTCACCGCGAGATCATCAATCTGGTCTACTACCATGAGAAGTCGGTCGAGGAGGCCGGGCAGATCATCGGGATCCCGCAGAGCACGGTGAAGACCCGCATGTTCTATGCCCGCAAGCAGCTCGCCGACCTCCTGCGGGGTGCCGGCGTGGATAGCGTTGCCGCATAAAATACTGCAAATTCAATACCTTAAAGGGAGATCACGCGAGCCGGGCAATTGTCCACGAAGCCGAAAAAATCAGGCGACGAAACAATTGAAACAATCGACGACATCACCCGGAAAAACGCGACCTCTATACCTATATCCAACGACGCAACCCCAACCCCAATCCACTGAACCGGTTTCGATACCTCTTCGTTCTAACCTCCCAAGTAGCCTCCAACGACCCGGCCGGGATGCCCCCCAGCCGGGTCGCTCTGTATTTGGCGCGACGTCGTGAAGCCGAGTGCGCCTCGCCTCACACAGACGTGACGCGGTCCGCGACCGGTCCGCCGTAACGGCCAAACCGTCCTTGCGAAGAACATCAGGCGTACCCGGCACGGCCCTCTGGCGCGCCGGGACTCTGATGGACGGATGACGATGCTCAGCCTTGCCCTTGCCCTGCTTGCCGGTGTCGCCACCGTCGCCGCCCCTTGCACCCTGCCGATGCTGCCGATCCTGCTCGGGGTATCGATAGGCCAGACCGGCAAGGCGCGGCCCGCGATGATCGCGCTCGGCTTCGTGATGTCATTCTCTGCGGTGGCATTGCTGCTGAGCGCGATCACGCGCGCCTTCGATTTCGATCCGAACGTGCTGCGGACGGGCGCGGCCGTGCTGCTCGCGGGCTTCGGCCTCCTGATGATCTGGCCGGCGCCGTTCGAATGGCTGTCGATCCGGCTCACCGGCGCTACCAAAGCGTTTTCGAGCGAAACCGGTTCGCGTCAAGAAAGCGCGTCCAAACAACAGGGCAGCCTCGGTAAGGCCGCGCCGTCGCAAAGCCTGTTCGGCGGCTTCGTGCTCGGCTCTACGCTCGGCCTGGTGTGGACGCCGTGCGCCGGCCCCGTGCTCGGCTCGATCCTGACCATCGTCGCGACCTCGAAGGACACCGCGTGGGCGAGCCTGCAGCTCGTCACCTACGCGATCGGCGCCGCGATCCCGATGCTTGCGATTGCCTATGGCGGACAGGCCGTCACCACGCGCGTGCGCAGCATGGCGCGGATCGCGCCGCGCCTGCAGCAGGGCTTCGGCGTCGTGATCGTCGCATTCGCCGCGCTGTCCTACCTGCAATACGACACGCTGATCGTGGCGTGGCTGACCCAGTTCTATCCCAACGGCCAGATCGGCCTGTAAGCCCAAAGGAGATATCGATGTCCCTGCGCTTGATTGCCGTGTCCGCTCTGGTTACGGGCCTTGGCCTCGGCGGCGCCGTCATTCCCGGCCTCTGCACCGAGTCAGACGCGCCGGCGCAGCCGGTGCCGCGGGCGATCGCCATGACAACCGGACAGAGCCAGACCGCGCCCGAATTCGTCGGCATCAGCAACTGGTTCAATTCGCAGCCGCTCAGGCTCGCCGACCTGCGCGGCAAGGTCGTGCTGGTGGATTTCTGGACCTATGGCTGCGTCAACTGCGTCAACACGCTGCCGCACGTCACCCAGCTCTATTCGAAGTACCGGGATCGCGGCCTCGTCGTGATCGGTGTCCACACGCCGGAATTCCCGTTCGAGCATTCGGCCTCCAACGTGCAGGCGGCGCTGAAGCGGCACGGCATCCTCTATCCGGTGGCGCAGGACAACAATTCGCAGACCTGGAACGCCTACCGCAACCAGTATTGGCCGGCGCAATACGTGATCGACCAGAACGGCAAGATCGTGTTCCAGCACGCCGGCGAGGGACAGTACGACGAGATCGACCGCACCGTCGCGCGGCTGCTCAACGCCAACAGCTAAAGCCTGATGAAAATCAGGTTGAGCTGGAACGGCGTCGAAAGCTCACCTCTCCCCGACGGGGAGAGGTGAACCGGGACCGCGCCAAGCCGATCCAGCCAAAACTCAACCCGCTCCAGTCGGACAATCCGCCCTCTTTGTCGTCACAGCTGACGTGGTAAGGTCCACGCCAGGTCGACGACGGATGGTGCGTAATGTTCGAAGGCTGGGATGCGGTCGTACTCGCCCGCGCGCAATTCGCTTTCACGATGTCGTTCCACATCGTGTTTCCCGCATTCTCGATCGGGCTTGCGAGCTATCTCGCGGTGCTGGAAGCGCTGTGGCTTGCCACCAGGCGCGAGGTCTACATCAACCTGTTCAATTACTGGCTGAAGATCTTCGCGGTCGCGTTCGGCATGGGCGTGGTCTCGGGCATCGTGATGTCCTACCAGTTCGGCACCAACTGGTCGTCCTTTGCCGACAAGACCGGGCCGGTGATCGGCCCGATGATGGCCTATGAGGTGCTGACCGCATTCTTTCTGGAAGCCGGCTTCCTCGGCGTGATGCTGTTCGGGCTCGAACGCGTCGGCCCCAGGCTGCACTTCGTGGCGACGTTGATGGTCGCGATCGGCACGCTGATCTCGGCGTTCTGGATTCTGTCGGCCAATTCCTGGATGCAGACACCGACCGGCCACGCCGTGAACGCCGACGGCCAGTTCGTCGCCGCCGACTGGCTCAAGGTGATCTTCAATCCGTCGTTCCCCTATCGCCTCGTGCACATGGTGCTGGCGGCGTACCTCACCACCTCGCTCGTGGTCGGCGCGGTCGGCGCCTGGCATCTGCTCCGCGACCAGCATCTGGCGGGAGCGCGCGTGATGTTCTCGATGGCGATGTGGATGGCCACCCTGGTGGCGCCGATCCAGATCCTCGCCGGCGACCAGCACGGCCTCAACACGCTGGAGCACCAGCCCGCCAAGGTGATGGCGATGGAAGGCCATTACCAGAGCCACAAGGACGGCGCGCCGCTGATCCTGTTCGGCTGGCCCGACCAGCGTGAGGCGAAAGTGAAGTATGCGATCGAGGTGCCGAAACTGTCGTCGCTGATCCTGAAGCATTCGCTCGACGCGCCGCTGGCCGGCCTCGACACCGTGCCGCGCGAGAACTGGCCGCCGGTGCCAATCACCTTCTGGTCGTTCCGCATCATGGTCGGCCTCGGCTTCCTGATCATGGGGCTCGGCCTGCTCAGCCTTTTGATGCGCTGGCGGGGGATGATGTACCAGTCGCCGCTGCTGCATCGCTTCGCGGTCCTGATGGGCCCCGCCGGCTTCATCGCGGTGCTCGCCGGCTGGATTACCACCGAGACGGGGCGGCAACCGTTCACGGTGTACGGGCTGCTGCGCACCGTCGATTCGGCGTCGCCGCTGGCAGCGCCCGCGGTGGGCTCGTCGTTGATCGCCTTCATCATCGTCTATTTCGCCGTGTTCACCGCGGGCGTGATCTACATCCTGCGGCTGATGGCGCAGCCGCCGCATCCCGGCGAGCAAGGCCCGACGAAAGATCTTCCCGCCCGCGCAGCAGGCATCACGCCGGCGGCAGGTGCTGCCGTGGAGGGCGCGCGATGATCGATCTCGCCACGATCTGGGCCTTCATCATCGCCTTTGCCGTGTTCGTCTATGTCGTGATGGACGGCTTCGATCTCGGCCTCGGCATCCTGTTTCCGCTGTTTCCGCAGAAGACCGACCGCGACGTCATCATGAATACGGTGGCGCCGGTGTGGGACGGCAACGAGACCTGGCTGGTGCTCGGCGGCGGCGGCATGATGGCGGCGTTTCCGCTGGCCTATGCGGTGCTGATGCCGGCGCTCTACACGCCGATGATCGCGATGCTGCTCGGCCTCGTGTTCCGCGGCGTCGCCTTCGAATTCCGCTGGCGGACCCAGAAGGCGCGCAACAAATGGGATCTCGCCTTCGCCGGCGGCTCGCTGGTTGCGACACTGGCGCAGGGGATCGCGCTCGGCGCCATCCTGCAGGGCATCCATGTCGAGGGACGCCAATACGCCGGCGGCTGGTGGGATTGGCTGACGCCGTTCAGCGTCCTCACCGGCGTCGCGCTGGTGATCGGTTACGCACTGCTCGGCGCGACCTGGCTGGTGATGAAGACCGACGGCGAGTTGCGCGACCGCGCCTATCATCTGAGCTGGATGCTGTTGATCGCGATGCTCTGCGCGATCGGCGCCGTCAGCATCGCGACCCCATTCCTCAGCGTGCAGTACACCCAGCGCTGGTTCGCCTGGCCCAACATCATCCTCACCGCGCCGGTGCCGATCGCGGTCGCCGCCGTCACCGCGCTGCTGCTGCGCGCGCTCAGCAACAAGAACGACCACCAGCCGTTCTTCCTGACGCTCGGGCTGTTCGCGCTGTCCTATGCCGGACTCGGCATCAGCATGTATCCGTACATCGTGCCGCAGAGCATCACGATCTGGCAGGCGGCGGCACCGACGAATAGCCAGGTCTTCATGCTGGTCGGCGTCTCGATCCTGGTGCCGCTGATCCTCGGCTACACCGCCTGGGCCTATTGGGTGTTCCGCGGCAAGGTGCGCCCCGGCCACGGATACCACTGATGCCCGAGAGCCCGAATCAGCGGCCGCTCGGCCAGCGCCTGCTGTGGTTCGCAGCGCTGTGGCTCGGCGGCGTCGGCACCGTGGCGCTGATCTCGTTCGCCTTGCGACTCTGGATCGCGCCGAAATGAGGCGGCCCGCGCAACGTGCCGCGACAATCAATGACAAAAAACAGAAGCATTACAGGGATATACCTGTGGTGCGGCCCTAAGCTTGCCATCAAGCTGCCGCTGAGATTTGATGCTGCCTGATTTGCGGGTGGAGCAACCATTTGGCCGCGCGCCAACAAGGAGAGCTTTCAATGACGAAGCTTCGTCACCTGGTCTGGATGTTGATCGCGACGGGCGCGCTCGTGCTGTCGACGTCGCAGGGCTTCGCCCAGAACCGCCCGGACGCCGACGAGCCCGGCCTTGTTGCTGACGACAGCTACGAGCTCGATCCGGAATGGCAGAAGCAGGTCGTATATTACCGGACCAATGAGGCGCCGGGCACCATCATCGTCGCGACCGCCGAGCGCCATCTTTATTTGGTGCAGGGCAATGGCCGCGCGCTCCGCTACGGTATCGGCGTCGGCCGCGAAGGCTTTCAATGGCAGGGCCTCGTGAGCATCACCCGCAAGGCCGAGTGGCCCGACTGGGTGCCGCCGCCGGAAATGATCGCGCGCCAGCCCTATCTGCCGCGCTTCATGGCGGGCGGCCCGGGCAATCCGCTCGGCGCACGCGCGATGTATCTCGGCACCACGGTCTACCGCATCCACGGCACCAACCGGCCCGACACCATCGGCACCGCCGTTTCCTCCGGCTGCTTCCGCCTGGTCAACAACGACGTCGCCGATCTCTACAACCGCGTTCCGGTCGGCACCAAGGTGATCATCCGGCAGAAGCCCGAACTCTGATCTCTACCCGCCTTCGATATCCGCCCTGATTTTCCCCGATCCTTCGCGAGAGAGAACCCATGCGTACATTTCGAGGCGGCCTGACGATCGGGCTCGCGATCGCCGCGCTGGTTGCGGCCGCCGCCATCACCTATGAGCGTTACGACACCCGCACGCTGAAGCGCACCGTCCGTCGCGGCGACGTGCTGTGCGGCGTCAACAAGGGCCTGCCGGGCTTCTCGATTCCGGACGACAAGGGTAACTGGACCGGCTTCGACGTCGACTTCTGCCGCGCGGTCGCGTCGGCGATCTTCGACGACCCGTCGAAGGCGAAGTTCGTGCCGCTCGACGCCAGCGAGCGCTTCAAGGAGCTGCAGAATCGCAAGGTCGACATCCTCTCGCGCAACTCCACCTGGAGCATGTCGCGCGAGACCAACTACGACCTCTATTTCCCCGCGGTCGCCTATTATGACGGCCAGGGCTTCATGCTGCCGCGCTCGCGCAACATCGATTCCGCGCTCGACCTGAACGGCAGCAAGGTCTGCGTGCAGGCCAACACCACGACGCAACTCAATCTCGCCGACTATTTCCGTGCCAACAACATGAAGTACACGGAGATGAAGTTCGACAAGCTGGACGACGTCGTGAAGGCCTACAACTCCGGCCAGTGCGATACGCTGACATCCGACGCCTCGCAGCTCTATGCGCTGCGGCTCAACCTCGCCAAGCCGAGCGACCACACGATCCTCGCCGACATCATCTCCAAGGAGCCGCTGGCGCCGGTGGTGCGCTTGCGCGACGACGACTGGATGATGATCGTGAAGTGGACGCTGTACGCCATGATCAACGCCGAAGAGCTCGGCATCACCTCGAAGAACATCGACGAGGCGCTGAAGTCGAAGAAGCCGGAAGTGATGCGGCTGGTCGGCACCGAGGGCAGCTATGGCGAGGATCTCGGTCTGACCAAGGACTGGGCGGTGCGCATCATCCGCCATGTCGGCAATTACGGCGAGGTCTACGACCGCAACGTCGGCGCCGACTCCAAGCTGAAGATCCCGCGCGGCATGAACCAGCTCTGGAACGCCGGCGGCGTCCAGTACGCGCCGCCGATCCGCTAGCGGCGCGCGGCCAGGCCGCAGCCGCCACCGCATACAACGCCGTCGTCCCTGCGAAAGCACTAGCGTATATACATATCCTCCGCAGTCTTTCCGGAGTCTTCTCAAAGAGTTGGCCGAAAACCGCAGAGAACTTACTCATCTGCACTAGGGTTGCGCCCGCCGATTTCGGCTCTCGCCTAGTAGCTAACCCCTTGATGATGAGTCGGTTTTCTAGCCTCGAAGAGATGTGTAAATGCCCTAGTGCGAAAGCAGGGACCCATACGCCGCGGCGGATATTGTAGATGGGACTCGTCGTTCCAGCGGCGCGCGACAGTCACCCATTCGTGGTTATGGGTCCCTGCTTTCGTGTTTGGTCCCTGCAGATTGGTTTGATGGAATCGGTGTAGAACGAGGCGTGGCCTTTGTCAGGGAGCACCTCGGGTCATGGAACTGAGCCTGCACGCGAACGCTACGACGACGCCGAAGACGCGCGCCTATATCCAGCGCAGCCGGAAGTCGGTCGCTCAGTTGGCGGCCGAACTGGGGGTCAGCGAGACCACGATCTATCGTTGGCGCGACCGCACGACGGTCGAAGATCGCTCGCACCGGCCGAAGAACCTCACGACCAGCCTCTCCGCGGTTGAAGAAAGGGCGGTTTGTGAACTGCGGACGTCGCTGCAGTTGCCGCTGGATGACATCGTCGAGGTGATGCGGCGATGCATCAATGCCAAGCTGTCCCGCAGCGCCATTCACCGCTGCCTGCAGCGCAATGGCATCAGCCGGCTCGCCAAGCCTGACAAACCCAAGGTCGGCATCTTCGAGACCGCCAGCATCGGCTTCATCCATATCGACGTGAAGTATCTGCCGTCCCTGCAGCGCCGCACCAGCTATGCCTTCGTCGCCATCGACCGCGCCACCCGCTACGTCTTTGTCGAGATCCATTCCAGGCGGGACGGGGCCACCGCGACCGGCTTC
>NZ_JAGKJL010000088.1:0-26200 GCF_020329495.1 Bradyrhizobium australafricanum
GGAAGCGCCAATGAGCTTTCGTTGGGAAATTTATGATCCACTTAGGGCCGAACATCTCGCGTCGTTCTGTGACGAACATTTTTCCGATCTGAACGCCGTCTGACCGACACGCCGCTTCGTACGCGGTGAAGTTCTCGGGGAATGCTTCTTTGAACATCAAGGCAACGCCCTTCCCCATAACACCGACCGTGTTCACGGTGTTGACGAGAGCTTGCGCGTCTGAATCCAGAAGATTCCCTTGCGTAAAGCGGATCATGTCAATGAAACCATTCTCTGCGGGTGACAATCTGCAACTTGTGACCTTTCGAGTTACACAACTGCTCGACCTCAGCCTTCACTGTATCGTTGAAGCAAGCGATGCCGAACAGGGCACTCACCGGCAGCTTCTTGTGCACCAAAGCCTCGGCTTGGTACTTTTCGAACTTGTCCATGTCGTCTTTCCTGAAGTTCCTCACTTGCGGGACCGGCTGGCGCCCACGTGGCCGGCTGAACGCGGATCACAGGGGCTCTGCAATTGTCGCGTCAATATCCATTCATATGCAACCATTGGCTGAGGGTGATTCCTACCCTATCGGCGGCTGCTTTGGGGACTCTACGGGGCTTGGGCAGGCTCGACGACGGTCGCCGCAACAAAGCCGATCTGCCGGGCCGGCCCGAGGCCATCCGCCGGCCGGTCGAGATCGGGCTGAAGGCGAAGGTGTAGGTGCAGTCCCACTTGCGGCCGCACCCCCGTTGAGATTGTATCTAACATGCAAAACAACCAGATTCGCCGCCCGATTTCCTGGAACCAGACCGCAATATTTTCGTTGACATGGCCAATAGTAAATCTGCTATAAACTCATCTGCGCGCAAGGAGGATGTGCCTCTCGAGTTCGTTGGCTCATCGCTTGAAGATCTTTCCGCTTTTCCCCTTCCCTGCAAGAAGGAGATCGGTTTTGCGCTCCGTGCCGCCCAGAAGGGCGCAAAAGGAGAGACGGAGCTAGCGTCCTTCAAATCAAGTCTAGTTTTGACGGAGATACGTTCCGGGCTGTCTACACGGTTCGGTTGAAAGGCGCCATTTACGTACTCCACGCCTTTCAGAAGAAATCCGCTAAAGGGAAAACGACATCCCAGAACGACAAGGACTTGATACGCACCCGGTTGAACGCGGCAATTGAGTTACACGCGGAGAAGGAAAATGAGCAAAGCAAGAAGCACAAAAGGCAGCGGTAATGTTTTCGCCGATATTGGCGTGCCGGATGCAGAGATGCATCTTGCTAAGGCCGACCTCGTCCTCGGCATCGCCGCGATCATTCGATCAAAAGGGCTCACACAATCACAAGCCGCGAAGACGATCGGGATTGCGCAGCCCGATGTCTCTCGACTGATGCGTGGGAACTTCGACGGCTTCTCCTATGAGCGTCTATTTAATCTACTCAACGCGCTGGGAGAGAACGTGCGTATCGTGGTTTCAGACGCCAAGCCTAAGACCAAGGCAAAACTTGAATTCGAATTTTCGTAACGTACAAAAAGCGGCCGCCATCGAGCGGCGCTTAGCATCATCGCGCCCTCCGTTACACCCTCTCGAGAACGCGGAAGGACTCGGCGGCGCCACCATCCAGCCGGGCCGGCCGGTCGGTTTCCAACCAGCTCACCGGTCTGCCCATCGTCCTCAGCGCCTTGAAGGCAGCGCGGAGCACTGGATCGCGGAAGAGCGAAGAAGCCGGCTTTGTATTAGATTGCTTGGGCCATGCTCCCTCCTTGGCTTGGGCTAGAGCCGAGCGGGTGTTCCAGCACTTGCTCGGCTTGTCTCTTTATGACGTGCCATCAAGAATAAATGACGGAAATCGAGGCGGGGCACCCTCCCGTACAAAGCGAGCCCGTTACCGGCGAATGATCCATATGCCCCGCGAGATGCTGATGATTGGCGGCGCCATCAGGAGGATCTGCCTGGCCGACCTGAGGCTATCCGCCGGCCGGTCGAGATCGGGCTTGCGGTGAAGACCAAATAACCTCTTGAACTCGCCCGCAGGTTGCTGAAGACTGTCGCTCTTTGAGCAAAGTTGTTTTTAGGGCGATCAATATGAAAAAGTTCTTGGTTCTTGCTGCGGCGCTGTCCGTGGCATTGGTAGCCTCATCGCCGTGTTTAGCGAGAGCCGGCGGCGGCGGTCATTCCTATGGTGGTGGAGCAAGATCCGCCGCAACATTTCGAGCCGCTCCTGTCATGCGCTCCGCGCCAGGCTATCGGGCGCCGCCGGCGGCGCGGGTTTATGTACCCAGGCAGCAATACGCTTACCCGAGATACGTCCCGGCGATCTACACTAGGTCGACAGTGCATCGCCCAATCTCTGTGTCACGCAACCCAATCTACGCCAATCCGGTGCGTCGAGTTCCCGAACGATTCGTAAGATTTCACGGTCGCATGATCGGAGTCCCTCCCCTGGCTGGACTAACGGCCCCTGCAATCGTGGACGTGCCCGATCTCGGCGAGGTGATTGTCCCGCTCGATATGTATACGACAGTGTACCCGCTCCTGATTTCGGATGAAGAGAACGACCGCGAGCGCGCTATCACACAACTCAGAGAGCGCGCTGAGCGCGACCCGGCCAGTCTCGTCCAACGCTCAGCGGCAGTCTCCATACCCCCAATGAATGACCCCTGCCCAAACTGCCAAGACGACAAGGTTGAGGTGCTTCATACCTGCCGACCGATCGGCGAGTGCGACATGTCCGAAAGGTTGGTGAATAGCTCCAAGAAACCAACCTACCTCGTCCCCGAGCGTGGCTCAGATCGACGCGGATTGATCTTCTGAAATCTAAAGTACCCTAGACACGCTGGTTTCATTTGGACCACCACCATATACGTAGCAGTGAATGGCCTTGGCGCTTACATCGCATATGATTGGGCGCCAACGGTTAGTTGCTGGAGAGCATCCATCGTGACAATGCGATTTACGTATTTGGAAGCGATTGGAAGCCGCCTTTCGCTTATCTGAAAAGCAAATCCCCCAGACGTCTCTTCAAAAGGCGTGCTTCTTTCATTCGGCGGGATGGAAGGAAAAGGTGAGCGCTATGGTGATGTAAATTCTGCGGCGTCCTGCCTCAGGACCGTGTCGCAGTCCCAGCAGGCTTAGCGGCAATGGACGCCTCAATCTTCACCCGTCGGCAAGCCGATCATTGGCGCTGGCTCTGGAGACGGGTTTGGCTGCACATCGCATTTCGCGATGGACAAAATGAATTTTGATCAGCACTTTTGAAGGAGGAAATAATGCTTCGATCCTTGTTTTTGTTTTCGTCTTTATCTCCGCCGCGGACGCCCAGACAAACCAAGGTTTATCTCCTCGGCCAGCGGCTCGGAGAAACGGCCGAGCGCCTGCGGATCAGAAGCTCGTGGCATCGCACCAGGTGTGGAGCGCGACAATCTTATTCGCTTAGCGCGACAGGCTGAAACTGCAGCACACATAAACGAAAGGCTGACTTCGCCTGGCCTAAAGCCCCTACCTGCCGGCACGTCGCGACTAAATGGTGCCGATGATTAATACCGGCAGAGACGTCTGACGCAATGTAGGATTCCTCGACCAACGCCCCCCGGCGCCGGAGGTTCATGGCGCCGAGGGCCGCTACTCCCGGCGGGCTTGGGGACTTGAGACCGGGAGCTTTGAATCGATACCCGCTGCTCCATTTCGTTCCAAGCGTATACTGTCTGAAGGCTGAATCTTTTCTCGCAACGACGAGATGGATCAATATCCGGAAGCTTGTTAGTACCTCTCGGCTGGAAGGTCGCGCCTGTAGGAGCTTCAAACGGGCGGCGTTGCTTTTGTCTTCGACGCCTCCGTTTGTCGCCCGTTCAGTTGGAATAAACCTCCGATCCGACGTTCGAGATACCGTTCGAGACGAAAGGTCCGTGGCGCAACGGCTGGCTCCCCCTCGTTTTCGTGCCATCCGCCCGGAACGGCCCATCGCGAAGACGCGCGTGGCGGGCCGGTTGTTGTAAGGGCGTGCCAGCTAGCGGCATCTTGAACAGCGCCTCACCGTGAAGTTCAACATCTTCGCCTAGCGTGGCCGACCGGGACGAAACTCAGCGCCCCGGAGGCGCGTTCAGCGCGCTGTGACCCGCTGCTTTTAATTCATCTATTGAGAGTCGCCCGTTGGCCGCGGCTTCAAGGATCTTGGAAGCAACATGCGTCCTGGCGCCGATTTCAAAGACGGAAATATTCTCGCAAACTTCCTCTAGCACTGCCCTTAGCTGCGCGGTCGTTTCGGCGTCGAACATGCGTTTCCCTCCAATTGGAGATTGATGCTGAACGCCGCCGAGCGGAGTATATTCGCTCGGCGGCACCCGCCACGCATTCCAGTCTGGATGGTGAAATTCCAGCTCGGCGAGATTGGCACTTTTCCGCCAAGGCTTTGTGACACGCGCGTGATCCGGGCTCTCCAGTCAATCCTCGACATCGGCAATTCGCCTGAGAATGATCACGATGGTGATGACCAAACCAAATATGCCAGCAACAATCCTGGCCAGACCTGAACCGAACGCGCCGCCAACATCCCGGTCGAACAGCGCGAACACGGCGGCTTCAACCGCTAAACCGATCCCCAATGGAAGAGCAACGACGACCGCAAGGGATTTGAGAGGTCTGGTCGCCAGTCTAAGGACCATCCTTGCGCTTCCAAGGCCGTTTTCAATGCCCATAAAAAAGCTACGCCGTCGGGCTCGAAATATGGTGTCCCGGCGGCGCCCTGTCACTGGGCCCCTGAAATCCCCCTGCGCGTTACGATCTAGCAGTCATCGCACCCTGCATTTGTGAAATGGTTCACAATCGCGCCCCGTAAAACCAAAACGCGCTGCCGCAGAAATCTGCCTCACCGACATCGAATTGGCGGGGTTTACTCTGCTGGGCGACTTGGCAACGCCAATGAGTATCGCGGCCACTGGATGAGCAAAAGAAATGCTAAAAACAGAGCGCGAGCTGGCAATCAGTCCGGTCCAGCGCTTTTGCATCAAGGCAAACTGAAATTGTCGAATTCGTCAGCCGCCGAATGGCGAAAATCGGTCAGTTGACGAGCATTATTCCAGCTCGCCGAAAATCCGCACATATCTGCCAAATTTTGCCGGCTGCCACGGGCATCGCAATTTTTAAAGACGGTTGGACCGCCTCCTAAGCTTGCTGGCATCAGGGGCGGGCTACTGTTGCGGCGCGCGCGGTGCGCCATCTGATGCTCCCTGGGGCCAGCAAGGGCATATGCAAAAAAAAGCGCCCCACCCTTTCGGCTGAGGCGCTACGGCGGCCGGACTTGGGGTCAAGGCCAGGCTGGGCCGCCGAATCAGTTCGGCTATCATAGCGTAGCCAGGGGCGGCTGCGAGATGCTGCTTTGATGCTGATGAGCGACGCTGAATAAGATTTCGCGACGGACGACACCGGTCCGGGGCGCCATAGCCCATCCAAGCGCATCGGCGCGATCAAAAACTCCATCATGTGCTGCCCCATCCGGCCCCCTGATAATTCGTCCTCCAAGAACTTCGAGGATCATTGCTGACGATGTCCGTCAGCAAGAGGAACGGGACAATTGCGGCATACTGGCCACCCATTTTCGTCGCGGGTCCCAGACCATGTGGAGTTCAACCAAGCGTCATTCTGTTCCGGTTCAACGAGCAGCTGTTGGCTGTTGGCCAAGCACAGAGATCGCGCCGATGGCGCCGAGTAGAACACTTGGTCAGTTGGCCGACGTGAAGCACGCAAGTTGCTCGTGGATCAGGCGTTCTCAGAAATGTCCACGGCGGCCATTGAAACAACGATCTGCCTAAATCAATCTGCCGGCGGCAAGGGCAAGAGGACAGGCTTTTTACGGGCCACGACAACTCAGCGATGGAATTATGTTCGGACGGTCCGTCGCAGAATGATCCTTGTAAGCCCATTCTGGTGACGCAAGAGGCTGACACCAATGCCGGCTGCCCCGTGGGGCCCCAGTCCAACGAGGCCTACTCCTTCCCACCGCCGCTTAAGTGCGACATCTCGACTTTGCACATAACATCTATCCATTTAGAAAAAGCCATGCGCTTGAACGATTGGTAACAGCTCGTGATAGTTGTGGATGATGTGGTCCGGCTTCGCTGCCCGCAAGCGCGCGTCGGAAACAAATCCGCCGGTGATGGATATGCTTATCAGTCCGAGGCTTCGCGCAATGTTGGTTTCCACTGGCATATCCCCGATGATGAAAGTTGACTTAGGCTTTAGATCATTCTCCTCCATGTACCGCCGAAGCCGCTCCCCTTTGCTCATCGTTTTATACTGGGTGAGACGGCTTTCAAAAGCCAGGACGTCATTGAAGTAGCTGTCGATTCCGAGCCTCCGCAATTGAGCAACAAGGGGCGCGACTATATGGTTACTCACGATGATGGACGAAGCCGCTTCTTGGCGCGCCAATTCCAGCATTGTGCGCGCACCTACGCGTAACTCCGCTTTGTCGGCTAGCGGCTCGTAGGTGTCATGGAAGATTGCGCCGCCGTCGCGATCTACAGCTGCGACTTCCGCTTCTGACATCCCGACATTTCGGAAAAGAATGGACAGGGGGACATCGCAATGATCCCGAAAGGTGTCCAGATCGATCGTCGGGCGTCCGAAGCGCTCC
The DNA here is from genome assembly GCF_020329495.1 of Bradyrhizobium australafricanum. Lineage (NCBI taxonomy): Bacteria > Pseudomonadati > Pseudomonadota > Alphaproteobacteria > Hyphomicrobiales > Nitrobacteraceae > Bradyrhizobium > Bradyrhizobium australafricanum. The sequence goes on from NZ_JAGKJL010000088.1 coordinate 6,609, forward strand.
AAGATAGTGTTGGTCGTTTGCAGTAGCGCCTGGGCATCGTCAAGCAACGTGCCATTCCAATCAAAAACAAGAGCTGGCTTCATGATTCGGGCCTCAGGCAGCGCTATAGTGGTCGGCCATAAGATTATGCAGGTCTCTGTTTGCGCGCCTTTGCCCCGCAGGAGTTGGCATTTCGAATGTAAAGGGCGACAAATCTATTCCCTCGCTCTCCCGCGGCAGCAACGATGTGAGACGTGGGAACGGCAAGTAGGTCACAGTTGCCGCGTTGATCGAGACCGCGATTCTTGCTTCGATGGTTTTGAGGACGTGCGGCTCGATATCTTTAAATAGTAAGCTTTGCTTCCGCTGTTGAGCGGACAGCCTCTTCCATGTCCGCCAGAAGGCCAGTTCATCGATGGTCTCAATATTCACGCCGTAGTAATTCGGAGCCACGATAGGCGGTGAGCCGATTGCCCAATGGACAGCTTCGACGCCCGCAGCAAGAAGTATATTCGTTACGGTCCGACTGGTGTCGCCACGAATGAGGGCTTCATCGGCAATGAGTATCGTGCGTTTTTCGACGTCAGTCGAAGCCAGACGGTATTTGTGAGCGATACGACGCTTGCGCTCACTACTTGGGCCGATCAGAGTTCGCTCAGTGATTTGAGTCTCGATGACTTCACGCCGTTCGGCGCTAATCCCACGTGCTACGAGAGATGCGAATAAGCCGTCAGCGTAGGGCCCTCCGGTATCAGGCATGGACGAGATGATGATTGGAGCGGCGCCCGGCTCTGCAGGAAGCTGACGCGCAACAAGGTCCCCCAGCGAGACGCCAATGCTGTAACGAGTTTCGAGGTGAGATCGCCCCTGGATCGATGTATCTGGACTTCCGAGGTAAAGCGCTTCATAGGCGCAAAGCTTGGCGGCACGTCGAGAATCGCCGACAGAACGATCGAGGCAATCTCCGTTTTTTCCGTCCACATATTTGATGTAGCCCGGCACGATTTGGTCAGACTTACCCCGAAGTCCGGCAAAGGCGCAATTTTCCGACGCAAAGAGCAAGCACCCATCGTCCGTCTGCATGAACTCCAAAGGACGCAGACCATACCTATTGCGGAACGCAACCAGATTTCCTTCGGCGTCCAGCAAAAGCGCACTAATAGCACCATCAATGCGCTCATCAATCTCACGAAATACGTTCTCATAGTTGACGCGCAGGCCTTGGCGCCAATAACCCCTTTCGCAAATGTGTTCAACTAGCTTGAGCAAGAGTTCGGCATCTGTCCGACCCTCAAAGGTGTGACCTTGGGCAATCACTTCTGCTCTAATCTCTCGAGCATTTACTAACGCTCCGTCCAACGAAATTGTCAGTTGGCGGGAGGCGGCCCTGCGATTGGAAGTTGGTCGATCGTCACTCTCACCCTGTGTGCAAACACGATCGCGAACATGAGCGATTGCAACATGGGGAAGGAACTCCAGATCCTGCTCGTCCTTGTCGATCGCACGCAGTTCGTGTGATGGCCGAGACGCGGTTTTATATCGAACGCCTTTATTGTGCATGAAGGCGGCGATCCCGACGCCTGCCTGTCCACGAAGCGAGAGCTTCGAAAGCATGTGCTTCAGCCGATCATAAACCGTCTGATGGGAGCTGCTCCAAGGCAATAGAAAAGCGGCAGCGATACCTGACATGCTGGCAACCTTCATGTAGCGCCCGTGTCCCGAGCCCGTCACAAAGCGGATGGACTCCGCCGATCCGAAGAGATGGACCTGCTCTTACGCAAGCTTCGTACCATCGCCCAGCGCTCAGCAATTTGACCCGTCGATCAAACCCGCACGTGTCGAGATTTGCGCTCCCGCATGCCCCTGTGGTCGGACAAATGAGCTGGCGTTTTCGCGACAATCCGTCTGAAGTGCGACGACCTAGTATGAGAAATAACAAAGCCAACATTTCATCATTGCTGGCAGCGCGCGGCTCTGATCTTTCAGCTTTCCCCGCCTCAACGTGGGATCGGCGATGTCATCGCGGCGCTTGCCAAGACCGGCGTTTTTGCCTTCGCGGGATGCTCATTGGGGCGATCGCCTACCAAACCTATGCCGCCATGCTTGGTGTTCGCCGCTCCGTCGGCTCGCGACAGACCGGCGACGTCGACTTTGCCCAGTTCAAGATGTCTCGATGGCTGTCGACGACTCAACGGCGCCCGTTCTGGACGTGCTGAAGGAGGTCGATAAATCCCTCGTGCCGTTCCTCACGGATCTGATGGCCGGTGCATGACCAGCTACGCCTCCAAAGGCGGCTTGCACGTCGAGGGGGAAAGGAGACCGGCCGCCTCCAAAAGCTGCCCGCCCTCACGGCGGTCGGCCGCTGCGTCCTCGATTTCTTGATCGGCGACCCCGAGCCCGCGGTCATCCTGCATGCCGCCCGCATCTCCGTGCATGTCCCGCCCCGGCGCGCTATGCCGCCCACAATCTCATCATCTCGCAGGCGCCTGCAGGTTGCAGAGCCGGACAATGACCTGCTGCAATCTGAAACCTTGCTTGCGGCCCTGGCCGAAAAGCGCCGCCATGAACTGAAACCGGCCCGGAAGGAAGCTCATGCTCGCGGACCCAAATGGCGCTAGTTGATGCTCGAAGGGCTTTGCTTTGCTCGCGGCCTCCGTGCCGGACGCGGTGCTCAAGACCATGGCGCGCCTCGCTCGCTATGACTTCAGCCGCAACGTCGTGTCGTTCCAGCGAGAGGGCTCCGGCGGCTTAGTCAACCGCGCAGTACCGCGAGGCGCTGGACGACCATTTCAGTCCAATGGTATCGAATAAAACGGGCGGGTGGTGCGTTCCTCAAGAACAGGCCCAGGATCGAGGACATTGGTCGCACCAATACCTCATCGTGCCGGTCGAGGAGCCCAGCACCGTTATGGTCAAGACTGGCGACGTCGAGGGTTTTCGGTGCGAGGAGCGCCCCAACGAAAGCAAGGTCTTCGTCATCCCGCGCTTGATGCCGATCGACCAGACATGCCCTCCCCGCCGACCTGGCTGGTGACCAATTGCCCCGCGCGCTCCAGCACCGGCCGCCAAGGCACCAACACGAACTCGCGGGATCTCTCAATCAGGACGAACCCGCCACTGTTCAACGTCAGCATACGCCAGCACAGCTATCTGCACGTTGTCATCAGGCCTCGCTTTTCATCAGGCATTGAACATCCTGTTGCTCTATCTCAGCGCGTCGTCGAGGGTGCGAGGACAATTTAAGCTAAACTGTCCGAAAGCCGGGCAATTGCTGGTGCTCTGCGTATACGTCCGCTGTCCTAGGCGCCCCGTCGGATGTTCTACCCCTATCCGATCTTTGACCTAGATCAAGGAATCCGAAGCGGAGAACGAACCGGGGACAGCGGACGTGATTAAGTATTCTGGTTGAATGCATGACTTTGGAAGCACAAATAACTTTGGAAAGCACGAATCATAAGGGTCGTCTCTGACACCGGGGAAGGACGATGCCCCGTCGTAAGTACCGCGCGCTGGAGCGCGAGTGCCATCTACAGGCCGCTGGGGCACAAAGAGACTAGAGGCGAACTCAAAGAAATGGAGCGCGAGTACAAGGTTCTCGCTGATTGGTTAGAGGCGCGACGGCGAGCCAACCAGCAACCGCCCACCGAAGAGTAAGGCAGGCTCAGTTGCGGCCTCTGTCGTCTCCGGGTGCCAGTGTTACGACAAGATTTCCTAGCGCTGAGCGCCACACGATCGGCCACAAGGGCGACCAGTACACGTTCATCGGCATGGCCGTCTGCAAGGCGATCAATCAGCTAATGCACGGCAAGCACGACAATGGAGAATACGGAGCTTTCGTTCAGGAGCCTCGCGAGCGCGTGATCGGCGCGCCCGAGATCAGTACGGATGGCTTCCATCCGTACAAGCTAGCGATCCGCGACGCATTCGCCGGGCCTGACAATTTCCCCGCCATACGCCATGGGGCCAGCCCAAAGAAGCGGCCCCAGCGACGGACCGGGGCCAAGGTTAACTCTGTCATCGCGTAAAGCGCCGGGATCATGCAGCGCTCGTGGGACCCACTCCGCGAGTGGTCCGCATCTGCATGGTACGGGGCGTAGGTTTCGTGGCAACCCAGAAACAGGCAGGGAACCATTAACTCTCCAGTCCGGGCCGCTCGCGCCAAAAAGAAACGGCCCCAACACCCTTGGAAGTGATGCTGAGGCCGTTCCTCATTCCGCGCTTGCCGAGCCGCCGGTGAAATAATTAGGCGCCCCTCTGGGCCTCAGTAAATTGAGCTTAATGAAACCGCCTACCCAGTCTTGCGATCATCGAATCAAAGCCGGAGCAGGTCAATTAACTTGCGTGAATCAAAGGTAAATGAATTGCTCTATTTTTTCCGGATGCTTAACGGGTGTCCTTCCCCTCCGCCAGGTGTCCTAGCTAGGACAGCACGAGAATAACTGACGTTTTCCCGTCGCAGAAATTCCTTCGAGCCGGGGATATGGATTTAGCGGCAAGAAGGGAATGACGCGGCCCCACCAAAATGGCGCACTCCCATAGCTGCCAAAAGCGCTTTGCGCGTATCCCGTTGGGAAGGCGAGCGCCAATAGACGCCGAAATCGATCAAAACCTCGGAAGTGAAAGCAGGAGGGATGGGGCAGCCGCGCAGCGGCCACCCGGTCGCCGGTTTCCGCTCGCCATTACATATTCTCCGCATCCCGTGCGTAGAATACCATTGCTTTTGCGGCGAATAGACCTCATATTCTCCGCAAAAGATACGGCGAATGACCTATATTCACGAACTTCAGGATTGGCCCCATTTCACTTGGGATGCGGCGAAGCTCGCCCAAAGGCTCGCGGCTGTTCGCAATCGGCAGGGGCGCCTTACCGGTCGCATGGAAGAACTGGGCTTCAAACTAAAAACCGAAGCCAACCTCGAAGCGCTTACCGAGGAAGTGACGAAGTCGAGCGAGATCGAGGGCGAAGTTCTCAGCCGCGACCAGGTTCGTTCGTCACTCGCACGCCGCTTGGGTGTCGATATCGGCGCTCTTACGCCAGCTGAGCGCAATGTCGAAGGCATCGTCGAAATGATGGTCGACGCAACGGGCAAGTACAATGCCCCCCTTACCGCCGAACGCCTATCTGGCTGGCACGCTGCCCTGTTTCCTACAGGTCGCAGCGGCATGACCAAAATCACGGTGGGAGCCTGGCGCACCGAAGAATCCGGACCTATGCAGGTCGTCTCGGGCGCGATCGGACGCGAGCGCGTACATTACGAAGCACCCAAAGCGACACTGCTACCCGATGAGATGAAATCCTTCATCGGCTGGTTCAACGGCACGCAGGACATCGATCCGGTGCTGAAGGCGGCTATTGCCCATCTGTGGTTTGTGACCATCCATCCTTTTGAGGATGGCAACGGCCGCATCGCGCGCGCGATTGCCGATCTGGCGCTAGCACGTTCCGAAAACAGCCCACAACGATTCTACAGCATGTCGGCTCAAATTGGGCAGGAGCGCAATGCCTACTACGATATCTTGGAAGCGACGCAGAAGGGCGACCTTGAGATCACTGAGTGGCTCACTTGGTTTCTCGATTGTCTTGATCGCTCTTTTGACCGTGCCGATACAATCCTGGCACCCGTGCTCAAGAAAGCGCGCTTCTGGAAGAAGCACGCGGGTCAGAAATTGAACGTGCGCCAGAAAGCAATGATCGAACGTCTGTTCGAGGGCTTTGAAGGCAAGCTTAACTCATCGAAGTGGGCCACACTTACCAAGGTCTCGCAAGACACCGCTCTGCGCGACATCGAAGATCTGGTTGCTAAGGGGATACTCGCGAAGGACGCGGCCGGCGGTCGTAGCACGAGCTATTCGTTGGTTGAGGCCGTAGTAGAATACTAAGGCGGCACTGGGTTGACGTGAGCTTCAATTTGAGCAGCTCGGCTCGAAGGCCTTCCAAGACCTCGCCTGCTCTCTCACCGCCGAAATGTTGAAGCGGTCTGTCCAGACGTTTTTGGGATCGAACGACCGCGGCCGTAATGGTGTTTTCCTAGGAGCGCTAGAACGGCAATACCGCACAACCGCGAAATCGACCATCCAGTGTAAGTTCACTGGCGTGCCTGGGGCGAACCTCACCCTTGCAGCGCTTCAAGAAGAACTGCCGAAGCCCGCCGTTCGCTAAGCAAGGCGCAGCCTGGCTCGTTAGTCCGCCCGGCAACTCAAGCAAAGGTCACGGCACTTCGCTAACTTCCGCTCAATCTCTTGCCTTGTCGTCGTGCATGTTTGTTAGCTGCAAAGGGCTCGGCTCTTTTTATCAGGGCTTCCTATTTTTTCTAGGGACGGTACACCGGGGCATCTGGACGATGAAAGCATGATGAAAACGGCACTAAGTAAGACCGTGCGGTTTGTCGCGATTTTGAACCTCGCCTATTTCGGAATCGAATTTGCCGTAGCCGTCTGGATCGGATCGGTTTCTCTATTCGCCGATAGCATCGACTTTCTAGAAGATGCATCGGTGAATTTCTTGATCCTGGTCGGTCTCGGCTGGACGATTCGCAATCGGGCGCGGCTCGGAATGGCGCTGGCCGGAGTTCTTCTGATACCAGCGCTAGCTACACTTTGGACGGCTTGGGAGAAATTCAGCACTCCTATCCCGCCAAAGCCCACTCCACTGGCGTTAACAGCGGTTGGCGCCATGCTGGTTAACCTGCTTTGCGCCCTCATGCTCGCGCGTTATCGCGATCGGGGCGGAAGTCTCACCCGCGCTGCATTCTTGTCGGCTCGCAACGACGTTATGGCCAATATCGCCATTGTCGCAGCCGGGCTCGTGACCGCATTTGCGTGGAACTCAGCATGGCCAGACATCATCGTTGGCCTTGCAATCGCGGCGATCAATGCTGACGCCGCGCGCGAGGTTTTTGCCGCTGCGATGCACGAGCACGCCCAAAGCTGAATTTCAAACTGAGGCATTACCCACGGTCCTGACCAAGCGGCCTCAACATTTACCGATGGTTGCACCGCAACCGCAAGCCAGCCCAATTGTCGCCCCCGTCTATCCGGCCAGACTATAAGCGCGGGTCAGCCGGCATTTGCCGAGCTGGACTAAGCGGGGATCAAGAATGAAATGACTTCATTCTTCTGACCGGCGTCAGCTTTTCCTACAATTGGGGCGCGCCGCTCGCATCCGAGGTGCCGAAAGCGAAATAAGAGTATGAGCGCACCGCCATAAGCCGTTGCGAGTTCATGGCGCTGATCGCTCGTGCCGCCGACCAAAGAACCGCTAACTAGCCCGCGCGCGCCGCATCGCAGCTTCCAATCGCGCCTTCTCTTTATCCCAGCGATTTTCTTCGGCCTGCGATCTCTTCTCAATAGCCACGACCTCCGCCTGGATGGCCGCGGCTCGTTTCGCGTGTTCCTGTTCGGCCTTGTCCAACGCAGCCTGCGCCTTGTCGACCGCCTGCTGACGGCGTTTTCTCTCCTTCTGTCGGGCGGCCTCCTCTCTCGCTCTTCCACCTCGCGACGCCTCTGTTCTCGGTCGTAGTCGAGAGCGGCCTTTCGCTCCGCAGCCTTGTCGACAGGGCGAGAGGAAAGCTTCTTCGCCTTAGAGCCTTTCGGCTTGCGGGCAGTTTTCGTTGGCGTGCCACCGCCGAGATCGGTGGGCAGCTCGGCATGCTCCTTGAAAGTTCCGTCGGATCCGACCGGACGCCTGAGCACGACGCCAGGCTTTGCGATGGTCGCGGCGATGACGTCCGGATCATCGCTTTCCTTCGCCGCGCCCTGATGAAAGAGATTGCTGTCTGCGCCCCACGCTTCCAGCGCCGCTTTCATGGAAGGAGCGGCGATCGCCAGATCGAAGAAGCCCAGCGAGGTCAGGTAGGTTTTCAGTTTTCTGGCCATCGGTCTGATCAGACCTTCACGTTCGATAGTTAGCGTCGCGCACTCTGGGATTTGCCGCGGCGTCTGACGGAACATGCCATGGCTTTAAGCGTTCCCTCATTCTTGAAGGACGTCCATGCATTACGCAACACGCTCTGAAAAATTGGCCCTTGAATGAGCCGGACGTCGACCCTGCCCAAGCGCTTACAGCCGATGCTGGCGACGCTCACCGACGCGCCGTTCGACGATCCCGGCTGGATTTTCGAGGATAAGTACGATGGCTTCCGGATGATAGCAGAAATCCGGCGGGGCAAGGTTTCGCTCTACAGCCGCAACGGCAAGATCATCAGCCGCAGCTATATCGAGGTCGCCAAAGCGCTGGAGGGCGTGAGGGGCGACGCCGTGATCGACGGCGAGCTCGTGGCGATCGGAAAGGACGGCGTCTCGCATTTCCAGCTGCTTCAAAACGCGCTGCGTCATGAAGCAAAGCTCCTGTATTGTGCCTTCGATCTCATGTTTCAGAACGCAGTTGACTTGCGCAAACAGCCTCTTCTCGAGCGCAAGGAGCGGCTGAAAGCGATCCTGCCACGTCACCGGCTGATCGCCTTCAGCCGTCACCGCAAAGCGAACGGCACGAAATTCTTCGCCGAGGCCGAGCGGAAGGGTCTGGAAGGCATCATGGCGAAGCGCGCCGACAGCGCGTATGCGTCGGGAAGGCGGACGGCGGATTGGCTGAAGATCAAGACAGCAAAGCGGCAGGAAGTGGTGATCGCGGGCTTCACAGCGCCGAGGCGCAGCAGGCCATTCTTCGGCGCCCTGGTCCTTGCCGTGCGGGAAGACGACGCATGGCGCTATATCGGACATGTCGGGACTGGCTTCAGCCACAAGGTCCTGGAAGAGCTCCACGCCAAGCTCGTGAAGCTGACGACCCCGAAATCACCCTTCCCTGCCAAAGTGAAGGACGAGGCCGCCACGACCTGGGTCAGGCCCTCGTTGGTTGCCGAGGTCAAATTCGCGGAGTGGACGAGCAAGGGCGAACTGCGCCAGCCCGTCTACCTTGGGCTCAGGTCCGACAAGCGGGCCAAGGACGTCGTGCGCGAGCGCGAACGTCGGCGCAAGTAGAACTTTCGTTCGGCGAAAGCCGGCAAAAAGGTTGACGCACTCGCCTCCTCCGGTGTGAATTCCTCCGCGGTGGCACTCAGTCGCTTCCGAGGTCATGGATTTCCGGTCGCATGCCGTCAGGCGTGAGTTCGAGCGTCGCAAGCGTGATCGGCAGCTTGAAACGCCGGGGTCCCGCGCTGCCGGGATTCAGATAGAGAACGCCACCGACCCTGTCGATCTTCGGCACGTGGGAATGCCCGGAGACGATGACGTCGATGCCGGCGCCGGGGTCGGCCTTCAGCGTCTTCAAGTCGTGCAGAACGTAGATCGATTTTCCCGCCAAGCGCACAAGGGTCGTGTCGGGGTAGTCGCGAGCCCACTCGCCACTGTCCACGTTTCCACGAATGGCTGTGACGGGCGCGATCCGGCGAAGCGCATCGACGATCTCGGGGCGCCCGATGTCACCGGCATGGATGATGTGATCGACGCCCGTCAACCCTCGTTCCGCCTCGGGCCTCAACAGGCCGTGCGTGTCCGAAATGATTCCAATCCTGAACATTATTTCCCGGCGCTCTCAACCGCGATCGCCAAAAGACGATCGAGAAACTTTATCTGAGCGGACAGCATCTTGGTCCGCGCGAACTCGATATCAAACCATTCCGCGCGGTCGACTTCGGGAAAGCTCTGCCGTCGACCGCTTCTGGGCGGCCATTCGATATCGAAGGTATTGCTGGTCAGCGCCGCCGGGTCAAAATGGCCCTCGCCGGCGAATGCGATAACGCGCTTCCCTCCCCGCTGTCGGACTTCCCCCAGCGCCCGGAGTGGACCAATCGAAGCGCTGGGGCCGAGTTCTTCGGCAAATTCGTCGTCCGTGAAGAATGCAGATCGGCCTGATAGATAGGCAAAAGTTGTCTCGATAAGGTATTCGATTTTGCAAGAAAGCGGGGTGTTGGGCTACGCTTTCTTGCGTTTTGGGATGTTGCTTTCGAACGATTCGTGATTCCCTGACGGCGAGCCATCGGCATTGGGGAAGGCGATGAGCAAACCGCGGGACGATCGCCAGAAAGACCTGTTGCTTCCGGCCCTCGATCAAATCATCGACATGGGCCACCCGCTGGTGCGGTTGGCAGCGCTGATTGACTGGAAGTTTCTGGATGATCGCTTCGGTTCGGTGTGCCAAACCGGTCCGGGGCAGCCTGGCCTGCCGACGCGGCTCGTCGCCGGCCTGTTCATCCTGAAGCACATGCACAATCTCTCGGATGAGGTGCTGTGCGCCCGCTGGATCGAGAACCCCTATTACCAATACTTCTGCGGCGAGTTGAGCTTCTGCCACCGGTTGCCGTTCGATCGATCGTCGATGACGCGCTGGCGCCAGCGGCTCGGCGAGGAGCAGCTCGTCGCGCTGATCCAGGAAAGTCTGTCGGTGGCGCACAAGACTGGCGCCCTCGGTTCCAAGGACCTGGAGCGAGTGGCGGTCGATACCACGGTGCAGCCAAAAGCCGTTGCGCATCCGACCGACGCGCGGCTGATGCATCGGGCCATCACCAAGCTCGTCGGGTTCGCCAAGCGCAACCGTGTGCCGCTGCGCCAGAGCTATCTGCGCCTGGCGAAGCGCGCCGCCATCATGGTCGGCCGCTATACCCACGCTCATCAGTTCAAGCGCGCCCGGCGCCAGCTCAAGTTCCTGCGGACGCGACTTGGCCGGATCATCCGCGACATCCGCCGCAAGATCGATGGCGATGCGGCGCTGGAAGCTCGCTTCGGTCCGCTGCTCGATCTGGCGCAGCGGGTGCGCAACCAGGATCAGCATCAGCGCGGCCCCAAGGTCTATGCGTTACATGCGCCGGAGGTCGAGTGCATCGGCAAGGGGAAGGCCCGCGCGCCTTACGAGTTCGGCTGCAAGGTCAGTATCGCTACCCCCGTGACGTCCCCGAAGGGCGGACAGTTCGTGCTCCATGCCAAGGCGCTGCACGGCAATCCCTTCGACGGGCACACGCTCGGACCTGTGGTCGCCGACATGGAGAAGCTCACCGGCGTGGAGGCTCGCCGTATCCATGTCGACAAAGGGTACCGCGGCCACAACCACCCGCACCGGCTCAGGGTCTGGATCTCGGGGCAGGTCCGCCGCGTCACGGCTTCCATCCGGCGCGAGATGAAGCGTCGTGCGGCTGTCGAGCCCGTCATCGGCCACGTCAAGGCCGAGCACCGCATGGACCGCAACTATCTCAAAGGCCGCCTCGGCGACCGCATCAACGCCGTCCTCGCCGCGGCAGGCTACAACTTCGGCCTGCTCCTGCGGTGGCTCGCAGAACTCTTGCGTGCCATCATCCGGGCCTTCGCCGAAACTATCCCGGCTCAAAAGATCGCTTAAATCAGCGGTCGACCGCGTTCTTCACGGAGGACAAATTCGCGTCGAGCGACGTTCTCCGGTGCATCATTGGCATCGATTTCACCTTTTGGAATGGACCAGGCGCCATCATCCTTACGCCAGAACGGACCACCGGGATGAACGAGCAGAACCTCGAGCCCGCGGGCGCCCTTGCGGTATGCGAGAATCCCCGCGCTCGAGGTCGATCTCCTGGAAGTTTTTTCAGCCATATCGCTCCTACTTTGCAGAGCAATCGAGAGCTGAGCAGGCGAGGAGCACTGAAGGCGCGACGACTGACTAATTGCACAGCAAAGATCGTTCGAAACAGGCCAGTAGCGCAGCGGGCCCCGGATACACCTCGGCGCACCCGGCTTTCCTCAATTCGTGTTCTGTGAAGCCTCCGCAGAGCACGCCAATCGAGCGAACTCCCGCCTTACCAGCCGCTTCCGCATCGTACGGCGTATCACCGATCGCAACGGTGCCGGCGCCATCAATCTTGAGCTTCCTGAGAACGACATTGAAGATGTCCGGCTCCGGTTTCGATTCATCTACATCGTCGGAAGAAGTTGTGAGGTCCACGAGATCGACGACGCGAGCGACGTCGAGATAATCATTGACTTCATCCTTCTTGGCCGAGGAAGCAACCGCGATCCGGACTCCAGCGTCCCGAACGCGCCGCAGCAAGTTTGGGACGGCCGAGAAGGGACGCACAAGCGGCAGATATTCCGACTTGAAACGCCTGCCACGCCACTCCTCCAGTTCCTTGCCGTGGTCCCGTTGTTCGTCGACGGACAGAAAGACGGGAATGAGCTTGTCTCCGCCTTTACCGATCTGTCCTCTAACGTTCTCAAAGCTGACATCGTGGCCAAACTTGAGCAAAGCTTCCTGCCATGCCAGCGCGTGGAGATCAAGGAGTCAAGAAGCGTGCCGTCCAGATCGAAGATAGCGGCTTTTGGCAACTCACGGTCCTCCACGTTCGGAGTGATTTAGTTTCGCATACCAGTCGGCATCAAGCGTGTTCTTCGCCATGCGACGGTTGAGATCCGGCGGCCCACGTCCCACCATACCGGACCGCGCTCGCCGCGCGCCTGCTTAACCTCGTCCACGGCGCTATGCGACGTTGCTTCACCTCGCGGTCGGCCGCCTTCCTGGCGTCGCGCGCCGCCCGCCGGCCCACCGACGAGATGATCTCGCGTGACATCGTCGAGATTGGGATTTGCCATCCGCCAGAGCCTGCCGCGAACGATGAAGTAGTGCTTGTCCGGCGTCACGGGATGCTTCATGACGCCTAAGCCGACTTCTGCTGCGGCTTGGCCGCCGGCTTCTTCGCCGCGCCCTCTTTCGCCGGCTTCTTGCCTGCGATCGGCATCAGCATTTCCTTCTGCCCAGCGTCGGCCTTACGCGGCTTTTTGCCTGATTTCTTGGGTGCCTCTGTCGCGGCCGCGCCCTCTCTTCCGATGCTCTTGCGCAGCGCGTCCATCAGGTCCACCACGTTCTCACCGCGAGGACGCGCTTTCGCGGTGATAGGCTTGCCGGCGCGCTTCTGATTGATGAGATCGATGAGGGCGGTTTCGTACTGGTCTTCGAACTTGTCCGGTTCGAAATGGCCCGCCTTCTGATTGACGATGTGCTTGGCGAGATCAAGCATGTCCTTGGTGACTTTGACGTCCTGGATGTCGTCGAAATACTCTTCGGCGGAGCGGACTTCGTAAGGGTAGCGCAACAGCGTACCCATCAGACCCTTGTCGAGCGGTTCGAGCGCGATGATGTGTTCGCGATTGGTCAGCACCACACGGCCGATCGCGACCTTGTTCATCTCGCGGATAGTTTCCCGAATGACGGCGAAGGCATCGTGCCCGACTTTGCCGTCCGGACGCAGGTAGTAGGGGCGAATGAGATATCGCGGATCGATCTCGCCGCGGTCGACGAACTCGTCGATCTCGATGGTGCGCGTCGAGTCCAGCGCGACGTTCTCGAGCTCCTCCTTGGTCACCTCGATGAAGGTATCGGTATCAATCTTGTAGCCCTTGACGATGTCCTCGTTGTCGACCTCCTCGCCGGTGTCGGCGTCGACCTTGGCGTACTTGATCCGATGGCCGGTCTTTCGATTCAGCTGGTTGAATGAGACCTTTTCGGATTCCGAGGTGGCCGGATAGAGCGCGACCGGACAGGTGACGAGGGAAAGACGAAGGAAGCCTTTCCAGTTGGCGCGGGGGGCCATCGCGGGGAACTCCATTACTGATGCCGGATTCAAGACGAACAACCCGGGTTGGTTCCGACAACGCGACCCCGTCCCACAGGAGGATTTTTCTCACCGACTGCCCGGTCCGACTCGACATTTGTTCTTGTTATGTTCTAATTCGGCATGACCGACCGAGCCGCGAGCTGGCGCATGCCGACCCCAAAACAGATGGAAAAACTGGCGGCTGAAGACGCCCGTCGACGAGCGCCCGCTACGGGTCCAGATGCCCCGCTCCCGGCAGAATATTGGGAAGCGGTCCTCAAAGACCCTCGCGCCGGCGCGACCGTGGCCCAGGCCCGACAGCGACGCCTTTCGGAAATTAAGCGCAACGTGCTGCGCGTCTCCTGTCGCCGCTGCGAGCGGACCGTGGAAATCCAGACCGCCGATGCCGTCCGACTGTATGGCGCCAACGCGGTCTGGAAGGACGTTGCACAGCGGCTGCTCGACAACACCTGCCAGCAGCGCACCCGGCAGGCATGAAGAAAACGGGTGCTGGCCAGCGTTCGAGACGCCGTAGTCGCTCTGGATTTGCCGATCCGATCTCTTTGCGCCGGATGTCTGGATGGCCCCGAAGTATCACCCTACGCCCCTGTTGGGCGGCGATCGCAAGGCTCTGGCGAAAGAGCTCAGCAAGGCGCGCGCGATGGCTAGCATCCTGGCGACCCAATCGGCGGAGATGCGGGCCAAAGGCGAGGCGATGATCCAGCAAGCCGACAGGCTGCTTTGCGAAAGCTGGCACGAGCGGATGTGGAGTGACGGCTACCCGTGAATCGCAAACACACCAGAGCCCCTTCCCCAAGCAGCCTAGCGGATTACCGAGCACAATTGACTGACAAATACCTTCGGGCGGGCCGAGTTTCCTAGGCGAAAGGGAAGTCATCGGAGAGCTTTCATCCGGTTCACGGATGCTCTCCATGCGCTAGCGCCCAGCTGCCCTACAGCCCTGGTCACCCGATGAGGTTCCAAGGGCCTTTGAGAGCTCACCGGTGGAAGATAGGAAATCGCTTCGTAACCGGCTGATTTCAGGTACCTATTCGAATGGAATTTCTGGCAAGAATTGCTATATTAGCAGCATGAACGAGGTCACCGCCTCCTCGACCGCTGAGCACATCCGGACGCTAGCTCGGACGTTCCACGTGTCTTATTCCGAGGGCCCAAACGACCGCCTGGCCCACCATATCTCGCGCCTAGCCGGGGATACGGTCGAGCTCGATGAGATTGAGCGGCTACTTATTGGTCTAGTGCGAGCGGACAAGATTACACGTCCAGAAATGATTCTGCTTCAGGCTGCCTATTTGCGTGAAGCTAGGCCGTGAGCTTCGATCCGTTCGGCGACTTCGAAACGCGCGGATATCTACGCAACTTTGCCCAAGAGAAAGACCCCGCAATTGTAAGGAGGCTCGAACATGCCTCCTTTACAACCGGCATCGATGACGCCTTCGCAGCGCTTGAGAAGAAGAAAACTCTGGCTTACGCACATGTGTTGAGTACGCACAAAACGCTGTTCGAAGCGATGTATCCTTGGGCCGGTCAGGATCGCAACCAAACAGCACCTGATATTGCGATCAAGCGCGGCGACGTTCTCTTCGCGCACCCGAAATCTATTCAGAATGCCATCGACCACGCCCTGAAGCTCGGAAACGATCTAAAATACCATGCGGGCCAAACCCGGCGAAGTCATCGGCTATCTCGCGCACGGCCATCCCTTTTTGGACGGTAACGGGCGGACGATCATGATTATTCACTCGGTGCTGGCGCAACGCGCTGGGTTCAGCATCGACTGGACCGCGACGGACAAGACCGAATACCTCCAAGCGCTCACGAAAGAGCTCGACGATCCAGGCAAGGGAATTCTCGACAAGTACCTTGAGCAGTATAACCGTCCGGCGGTCACCGACCTTAAAGAGCATATCAACGCAGCCAAAGGCCTCGATGGCGGCATGGACGAAGCGGATACTGTTCGAGGCAGCAACGACGATCCTGCCGTCCAAGCCGAATACAAGCTGCAGCAGCTCAAACGCGATGAGCAGACAGGCGGCTCGCACAAGGGTGCGGCTCGCTGAGCAAAGGCAAAACGAGAGACGCCTGCTCGTCAAGGACAACCCGTGAAATCTCGCAAAGAAATAGCGACGGCTGGCCAATCGCAGCCGCTTGTAGACGAGGCCGATACCGTCGCGTTCAAGGATTTGATTGGCAGCCGGGTTCGCCGAAGCACGTTGGCGCGATCGGTATGAACGCATGCACGGGTCAGTCGGGCGCAATGAACTCGCCGCGGGAGGCCTTAACGATGCCCCAATACGCCAATGGGTTTATTTGCCGGAGGTATTGCCCGACGAGCACACCCGCGTGCATACCGTTTACGACGTGGGCTGGCATCATCACGCCCCGGAAAAAGGCAAGTCCCGTTTTCTCCAATCCTTCCTCTTCGTCCCGCGACCATCCAGTGCGACCGGGCATTAACCCGTGTAGATTGATGTCGTTTCCCGGTCGGTCCCGAATTTCGGCCCGCACCGCCCAAAGAGCATAGAAAGAACTGATGATGTACGTCTGTTCGGCGCCAAACGCGGGCACACGATCATTGATTATCCGATCTGCTAGCTGCTGAAAGCGATCCTCGATCGACTTCATAAAGCCGACTTCAGTGCCGTGATCCCACGCACGTCGTGCGCAGAAGATACTGTCGGCCCGCCGGATTGGGCCGCCTGGCTTCATGTGGACATGAACTCTGCCGTGGGCACCCGCGAACCTCGCGATGCTCCTTGAAGGGGACGTGTGCTGCCCGATCACCAGCCGGTGCGGACTGCCTTTTTGAGGCTTCTCGAATTTTGCCACTACGGATACTGAGAGCAGGTGCCGCAAAGACAGGCGCTATGCTCTACCTTATTTGGAAAAAACTTTGTCTCTGTAAGCATGCAGCCGGCTGTCGCTATGTCTCGCGCTCCTCAACCACCAAGGACCACTTGATGAAGCGAATGATCGATTCTTGATCCCGTGCGCCATCTATTCCTCTCTACTTTGGAACGTCTTCTGCCGTGCTCGTTTGAAAACACGGCAAATGAAAACCCGCCGCGGCGGTGCCGGGCGGGCGCATCTATTCACTCAAGCTGATTTGCGACCGAATTCGGCTACGTCGCTGCAGAAGTCAATTTGTGGTCCGGACCTGTGGAGAACGATAGGGTGTGTAACATGAGCGTCATCGGTCTAGCCATTGTGCTCGTCATCGGCCTAGCCGCTGGGATGATCGTTTACCTGCTGGTGAGCAAAACCCGGCGTGGGCGCTATAGCCAAAGACAACATATCCCCGATGAACGTGACGCGAACGCTGGCCCGCAAAACCATCCATCCGCAATCGCCGCCCCCGAACGCGGTGACGAGGCCCGCTCTCCTACAGCGCTCGGCAGCCGGTACACCCACCTTGAAAATGATCCGACCTACGTAACAAGCGTGGAATTGGGCAGCGTGTTGATGGACCTCAGCGAGTTGGAGACGGACCTCGCCCTGGCTCGGCAAAGCAAGGACACGGATCTAGCTCTCAAAATCCGGCTCGAGATGGACGATTTGGAAAATCGCGCTTCCCAATTAGAGAAGCAACTCGCGAATGGTCCCGATATTCGCCCGGGCTAGCCCTGGCCGCTACCGAAAGTACGTCATGCCGCCGACAACGATCGATAGGACAAAAGCCAATGCAGCGGCCCCAATAATCCATGGCATGTCACGGCGTTCTCTGGGGGTCATGCGGATTCTCCGGTCGCGAAATTGAGCGCAAAGAAAAGGCCTCAGCACGAGGGGTGCAAGTGCCGAGACCGAGTCCATATCCCTCGCTCAACGCCGATGACGGTCGGCACTGAACAGGCCATCAACTAACCTGCTAGGGGATGGTTCCTATCCCTGTGTTGCCGTATCAGCTGATCGTGCCACGCCATGGCCGCGAGCGAGCCAAAATAAGCACTGAGGCCGGCTCGACGGCTGCTGTGGCCGTTTCAGGCTCAACAACGAACCATCCGCCGGCCTTTGCATGGTGGGCCAGGTCGCACTGAACCGCCTTGGCGATTGTGGTGGCTGCTGATACGGCGATCAGGTGCCCAAAATGCGCTCTCAATGGTGACCGCTGCCGTCGCTGAGCGCCGCAGCCTCGCAACGGCTGGCGCCAAATCTTCCGCGTAGCCGATACGGCAGGCCTTCGGGCTCTCCATGCCGGCGACATAGACACAGCCGAACCGACCGCGCTTCAGCTGGTCCCGTATCGGCTTGGTATAGTCGGCAAGGTCGATCATCGGCGCCCCTCAAATCCAGCCGCCCTATCGCGGCGGTCGCTCCAGCGCTTCCGATCCTTCATCCAGCCGACGCCGCCGATCCACACCTTGCCGTGTGAGATAACGACCGGGTTAACCCCGGCCATAGCCCGTCCGGTCAAGAAGTTCTGCAGATGCGCGCGGCCGGCCGGCTCGTCGACCATCTCGATGCTGAGCTCCGCCCCGCCGAAATGCTCTAGGATCACGCGACCGACTTGCCGATGCGGTTGTGGACCGTCCGCGCGCTGCATCGCTCCCGCTCAGCCATGGCCAGATAGGTCATCGTGCGCCCATGCCACGAGCCGCTGAACGCCGCCGTGGTGGTGTCCTAGCCAAGCTAGCCAATCGGCCACGGTCTGGGCCTGGGCGATCTCACCAGCCTTCGGCACGATCCGGACGCGGGTCTCGTTGTAGCCCTAGGCCAAGACAGCATCGGCCGCCGTCCAATTCCAGACCTGCGACGCTCTGAAACTTGAGCTCGGAGTCGCCGAGCGCGTCGAGCACTACGATCCCACGGTTGATCGCACCCTTAAGGGTGGAGTGCTGCTGCTTCGGTGTCATCGGATAGCTCCCGCTTCGCGCTTGCGCTTCAGCTTAGGAACAGCACCGATCGATCCCGGTTGACTTCTGAAAAGGCGAGGAATGCTCCGGTGCCCGTTACAATGGTAGCCGCGAAGGATCTTGAGCTTATCGCGCTGCGCGAAATCCGCAGCTTCCCCGGCGCAGAGTACGTCTGCCACGTCGAAGTCGAACCGGCTGGCAGCGATTGGGCGATGACGGCAATAGCCCGCGACGGCGCCGATCTCGATCGCATCCAGTATGCCGTCAGCCTGACCACCAAGAGGCTGAAACAGCGGTATGCGGTACGGTTCGATTGGTGAGCTTGTGCGTGGCGAAAGGTCATGGGCCGACGGCCTCCGCAATTCCGGTCGCCATCGAGCTCGAGACGGTGCAACCAGGCCTGGCCGCGCGTGTGCTGCGCGCAAATACTTCAACGAGCCGGCCTCATCGTCGTGGATCACAGGCATCGACGAGCGGATATTGCCTCTTGTTCGTGGCCGAGCAATGCCATTAGGAGCTACGCCCGCCCCCCTACGCCGGAAAACGATACAAAAATTTGGGCAAGGCGTTCGCTACGTCTGCTGATGAGAGTGACCATTAGGAAATCAGCAACCCGCTAGGCGCACGCTCCTTTGAGGGACGGGACCGTTGGGGACGCAGTACGGTCGCGTTTCGGAGGAGCTAGCGTGTAGGCCCTGACGTCGGCTCCTCTTAAAAGTTGTGTGAGGTGGGCAACTGCCGTCTCTCCGCGTACCCGCTAAAGGAAATGACACTGGGAATTTCAGGGCCCCAGCACTGGGAATGACAGGGCGCCGCCGCCATTTCGGGCCCGGCGGCGTACTTTTTTGCCGCCGCCGCTTAGAGAGTAGCCAAGCTGATCAACGGCGATCGCCTCCTTAGAGTCTGACTCATAAATCACCCAACCTTAGCTGCAGCCGCGAGTCTGCGGGTCAGGAGCCTGATGTGTGCAATCAGCAGCCAGGCAGCTTCGGTTGCCACCGTCGCCTCGAAGTCCTTGGCGAGGCGGCGGCATCTGCCGAACCAAGCGAATGTGCGTTCAACCACCCACCGCCTCGGCAGAAGCTGGAAGCCTTTGACGCCTTGGGGCCGCTCGACGATCTCGACAGTCCATGGACCGCAGTCTGAGAGCGCGTCGAGGAGTTGATTTCCGCGGTAGATCCGGTCGGCAAAGACGT
>NZ_JAGKJL010000089.1:0-25693 GCF_020329495.1 Bradyrhizobium australafricanum
CGAGGCCGACACGCCGGCTTTCCATGCCTCCTTCAGGTCGCTGGTAGGCGGGACGGCGTCGGTATCCGATCAGAGCGGCGGCTATACGGTATTCCGGGTCGGTGGCTCGGCTATCCGGGACACCCTCGCCAAAGGAGTCCCGATCGATCTCGACGGACGCGCATTCAACAGCGGCGACGCCGCCACCACGATCGTGTCCCACATCGGCGCCACGATCTGGCGACGCGAGGACGCGCCTGACGGCACCGCCTGCTTCGAGATCAGCCTGTTCCGGAGCCTCGCGCACAGCTTTTGGCACTGGTTCTCCGAAAGCGCCGCCGAATACGGTTTGACCTGGCAGGATCTGCCGGCCGGTCCATGAATCCTTCAACGCCGTCGATCCGCGCCAGCTATATCTTGACGTTCTCCTGTCCGAACCGGCCCGGCATTGTCGCCGCGGTGGCGCGAACGCTGTTCGACGTGGGCGGTAATATTCAGGAAGCCCATCAGTATGATGACGTCGAGACCAATCTCTTCTTCGCGCGCATCCGCTTCAACTTCGTCGCGGACGACAACTTGACTGCTTGCCGGGTCGCGCTGTCGGAACTGGCCGAGGGCCTGACCATGCAATGGAAGCTGCGCGCGACGTCGGACAAGGCGCGGGTGCTGATCCTGGTGTCACGTTTCGACCACTGCCTCGCCGACCTGCTCTACCGCTGGCGCATCGGCGAACTCGCGATCGACATCTCCGGCATAGTCTCCAATCATCCCCGCGAAACCTACGTCCACCACGATCTCAGTGGCATCGCCTTCGATCATCTCCCGGTCACACCGCAGACGAAACAGCAGCAGGAAGCGAGGATCTGGCAAATCGTCGAGCAGCGACAGGTCGATCTCGTCGTGCTCGCGCGCTACATGCAGATCCTGTCCGACGATCTCTCGACCAGGCTCGCCGGGCGCTGCATCAATATCCACCATTCCTTCCTGCCGGGCTTCAAGGGCGCCAGGCCCTATCACCAGGCGCATGGTCGCGGCGTCAAGCTGATCGGGGCCACCGCCCACTATGTCACCGCCGACCTCGACGAGGGCCCGATCATCGAGCAGGACGTCGAGCGCATCTCCCATCAGGACCGGCCGGACGATCTGGTGCGCAAGGGCCGCGATATCGAGCGTCGCGTGCTGTCGCGCGCCGTGTTCTGGCACATCGACGGTCGCGTGCTTCTCAACGGGCGAAAGACGGTGGTCTTCAGGGATTGAGCATGCGGGCAGGCATCATCGACGGCAAGGCGATCGCGGACAAGCTCCGGGCGCAGCTCTCCATCGAGGTCGCGCAATGGGCTGCGCAGGCCGGCCGCCGGCCAGGCCTGGCCGTCGTGCTGGTCGGCAACGATCCGGCGAGCGAGGTCTATGTCGGATCCAAAGCGCGCCAGACCGTCGCAGTCGGTATGCGATCCTTTGAGCACCGGCTGCCGGCCGAGACATCGCAGGCCGATCTGCTTGCGCTGATCGCGCGACTGAATGCCGACGATACCGTCGACGGGATCCTGGTGCAGCTTCCGCTCCCGGTCCATATTCAATCAGACCTTGTGATCCGCGCCATCGACCCCACCAAGGATGTCGACGGCTTCCATCCCGAGAATGTCGGTCGGCTGACGAGCGGATTGACCGGCCTGGTTCCCTGCACGCCGCTCGGCTGCATGCTGCTGCTGCGATCGGTGGATCCCAAGCCGGGCGGATTGCACGCCGTGGTGGTCGGCCGTTCGAATATCGTCGGCAAGCCGATCGCACAACTGCTTCTCCAGGCCGACTGCACGGTGACGACAGCGCATTCCCGAAGCAACGACCTGCCGGGCCTGTGCGGGATGGCCGATATTCTGATCGCGGCGGTCGGCCGGCCCGAGATGGTGCGCGGCGACTGGATCAAGCCCGGCGCGATCGTCATCGACGTCGGCATCAACCGGCTGTCCGCAGCGGGCGTGGCAAAGGGACGGCTGGTTGGAGACGTCGCGTTCGCCGAAGCCGTGGCTGTCGCGCGGGCCATTACGCCCGTACCGGGCGGGGTCGGCCCGATGACGATCGCCTGCCTGTTGCGCAACACCCTCCAGGCAGCGCAGGCTCGTCCGCGGATCGGCTGAACAGCGGGCCCGCCGCGGCGGTCAGGCCGGCAGCGCAGCCGCCCGCGGCCCGACGAGCTCACCCAGACGGCGACGGCCTTCGCGCTTTTCGTCCTCGCTCATGCTCCGCACGAGTTCTTCAAGCTCCGCCATGGCGAGGCCGACACCGTGCCTCGCGGCTGCGCTGAGCCAGACAAAAGCCTCGATACGGTCGACCGTGGTGCCTCGTCCCCTGGCACAGCAATAACCAAGTCGGGCCTGCGATGGATAATGCCCGGCCATCGCTGCGCGCCGATACCACTCGACGGCCTGCGGCATGTCGATCGCAACACCCTGTCCCTTGGTCAGCAACGCGGCGTAGTTGAACTGCCCGAGGACATCGCCCTGCTCGGCAGCCTGGCGAAACCAGAAGGCGGCCAGCGCCAAGTCCGCGACGATCCCCTCTCCCTTCGCATACATCGCTCCGACATTGTTGGCGGCGAGCGGATTGCCCTTCTCGGCGGCACGCAGGTACAGCCCAAAGGCATGCGAAGCGTCACGCTCGACACCCAACCCGTTGGCATAGAGAGACCCAAGCCATGCCTCGGCCTCGCCGTCTCCCGCTTGCGCCAACGGTTCCCAGATTTGTCGGGCCTTCCCGTAGTCGCGTTCAAGAAAAGCGGCTTCACCATCGCTCGCGGTCGGCATGGGACTCTCCTTACTGGCGGGTGTGGGGGGCCATCTTGAACAGATAGACGCAGTCAAACTCGTTCGTCTCGCCTTCGGGCGGGACACCGGCCGTCTTCAGATGTTGGACGAAGTAGTCGTAGACCGTCCGCGCGGCCCTGTGCGAGAGCAGCTGCTTGTATAGCCAGGGATCCTCACCGGTGCGGACACCGTGCTTGTCGAACAGCGTCACCTTGGGAGCGTCGGAGATGCCCACACACCAATGCGGGAAAGACTGGTCGAACTCCTTGATGTAGGCAAGAAACTCGTACTTGACCTGTTGGACGCTGAAGACCATGTGTGGGCTCCGTCACGCATGCATCAATGGGGCATTCCAGTAGGAGACGTGGCGCTCAGCGATCCGCTGCATCAGCAACTGATTGAACTGCCAGCCGGCGCGGCTGCGCTCCGTCGTCTCCCCCGACAAGCACAATTCGATATCGCCCTGTCGCGACATCGCCTCCGCGGCGGCTTTCTCGAGGAGCCGCAGGAGTGCGCCGCAGGCAGCATCATGTTCGGCGTACGACAGATCGGGGCAACTGAAGAAGGAAAGCCGCCATAACGTCTGGTCCATCGCCGTGGGCTGAAGGACGATCGCGAGCGTGGCGTGCCGCGCCCTGATCAGCACCAGATTCGGAAAGCACCACTCCGCCGCAACGTGGTTGACGGCTCCGCCTCCCGCCTCGTAGGAGCGCGCGACATCCACCAGGGCTGCGCCCGCCAGCTTCCAGTTGGAGCGGTGCTCCTGCCAATGCCCGCTGAGCCTCACCAGATTCTGCGGCCAGACAGGCTGGTCGCATTGACGCTCGACGTCGAGAGTCGGCTCGATATTGGCAAATATGAGCGGACCGGAAGTTTTCACCTTCGCCGGAATCAGCCGCTCCGGCACTGCGCCGAGATACTGCCCCATCTGCGGCGCCAGCTCCGTCAGGACGCCACCTTGAATGACGCCGCGGTCACGGCTGTAGCCGCAGGACGTGTACGAGCATTTGGTCTTCTTCCCTGTCCGGCACTGCGCCGGAATGGTGCGGCATCCGCCGTGCTGCGCCTTGTTGAAGCGTCCGATCAGCGAGCCGTCCTCCTGCCTCTGCACGTGAATGGCATGCTGCCCGATCGTGTAAGGCAGGAGATCGTGGGGCTCACCGATCTCCGGCGCGGAGCCGACACAGATCCAGTCGCGGGTCCAGATCTTCTCGTTCTCGAGCCGCTGAAAAACCTCCGAGGTATAGGCCCGGCGGGGCAACATCGTCGCGAGACCGAACGGCGCACGACAGGCAGAATAGAGCCGGGCGTCGAGAAAATCGACGCCTTCGTCGATATAGATGGTTTCGGGATGAGTAAGCATGCGACGCCCCGTTGAGCGGGGGCGGCGCCGCAACGGCCCGCCCCGTTCTGCTGGCGATGAGTGCTATTTGCGCGCCTTGTTCATCGGCGGGTCGTAGTCCGCGCGACCGCGATGAGCGATGGCGGCCGGATCCGGCATCGGCAGCGGACCGTCCGCCATGAAGCGGTTGAGGACGTTGCCGACCAGCGTCGAGATATTGTTGTCGCCGTTGTTCCAGGGCAGTGCTCCGCAGAACGCGATCGACGAGAAAGCGAACGACGCGCCGCCATTCGGAGTTTCGTGATAGGCGATGTCCGAGCGCACGCGCGGATGCTGGGTGCCGTCAAGCCCCTGCTGATTGAAACCGTAGTCTTCCATGACCAGCAGGTACCCTTCGGTATGCCGACCGGCCGACGTCGCGACAACCAGTGTATGCGGTGGGCTGCCGAGCATGGTGTCGACGATGTCCAGCTCGGTGCCGGCGGCACCGCCGCCGACCAGGCCGAAATTGCCGAGTTTCTCGTCGTAGTTGATGCCCTCGAACGCCCAGGCCACCCGCGCATCGTTGCTCTCCGGCGTTCGTGAATAGTACGAGGAGATGTCGAACCCTTCCGACGACATGCCGGTGCCGGCCACAGTGTGCAGGTAGCGGCCGCGGAAGCGCCACATGCCTCCGAGCTCGCCGGTGCCCTGATGGTAGTATTCGCCAGGATCGGCGCGCCAGGTGCGGATACCGCTCTCGCAGCGCCGCATCTCCGTCATGACGCCGCGGCCGAGGCCATCATAGGCTGGATGGTATGAGTGCACCCAATACCACCCGTCAGCGCCCATATACATGAAGCGTCCACCGCGCTGCATGTAGTTGTGCAGCGCGTCGAGCTGCGGGCCGCTGTTGTGCTCGGGATGCGAGCCGGTGATGATCACATTGTAGTTCTCGAGCCGCGCAAGGCCGTCATAGGTTACGTCCTCGTCGGTGATCACGTCGTACTCGTAACCCTTCTTCTCCAACCAGTAGATCATGTGGAGATCGGCCGGATACTGCCATGGCGCCTGCGCGAGGAAATGATCGTATTTCGGCCGGATGCTCAGGATCGGGCGCAGCCGCGACGACAGGCAAAGGCCGCTGCCGTCAGTATGGGTGTCGTAGATCGATCCGCCATATTCGCGGTGCTCCGAGAGGAACATGTTCTGCTGCTGCATGATCGGCACGCGATAGACCAGCAACTCGGCGCCGCCGGCATTGTTCGCAAGGTGCTCGTTCGCATAGGCCATGTAGCTGATGCTGGGCACCATGAAGGCGATCTTGGCGGTCTCCTCGCCGACACGCGGCACGACCCAGAACGGGATGTAGTCCTCACCTCCGTCCTGCGAGGTCAGCTTCGCCGCATAGAACTTGCTGCTGGTACCCTTTGGCACCGACCATTCGAAGCTGACCTGCCAGCGGGCGTTGTCGATGTCGTCGTCGTGGAAATGGATGGCGCCGTACTGCTCCGGCGCGGTCTTCCAGTCGAACACCTGGCCTTCCCAATTGTAGCCGGTCATCGCACGTGTCGGGCAATTCACGATGGTCGCATCGAACAGATACGGCCCCTTGTCCTTGCCGACCAGCGTGTTGATGCCGTCGGAGAAATCCCAGGACGCGACGATCGCCTCGGAGAGCTTGCCGGTCGGACCCGAGTTCCTCCGTTCCGTGAGACCCGGCTGCGCACCGAGCTTCATGGTCTCGATCTCGAGCCGGCTGAGGGCGCGGTTGCAGACTCGCGGGCTGTCGATCTTGCCGTTGTAGTGCCCCTTGATGAGAATGCCGGACGGAACCGACGCCCTGGCCTGCGGCGCGTCGCTGAGTGCACCACAATAGCCGGCGATCACGGTCGGCGTGCCCGGCGTGTAGGCGAGCTTGGTCGACAGCTTCTTGTTGACAGGCGGGATCTCCGGATCGAGCGCGTACACGATCTGCGGCTCGTGGTAGAGCACCGCTTCGCCGGACTTGCCGTCGAACGTCGCCGCGATGAAGTGCCAGGCGTGATCGCGCAGCGGAGCACCGGTCGTGATGACCTGGTCATTGACGCGGAATTCGACGCAACCCTCCTCGTTGATGAAGAGACCGTAGCCCTTGCCGTCGAGCCATTTCGTGACGAGGCCTTGGGCGCCGTGCTTCCAGTACTTCGGATGGGTCTTCGGCGTGGTCGGCCAGATCCAGCATTGCAGTGTCACGCTCTCCAGGCAGAACTGCGGCTTGTCCACGACGAATCCGTAGGAGCCGCTGTAGATCTCCTGTTTCAGGCCCTTGTAGCTGCCGTTGCAGGCGGCCTCGATCTTCTCCTCGATAAATCCTGGCCCGCGTGGATTGGTGTCCGCATGGATCATCTTGACGATCTCGGTCTTGTATTCGGCGGGACCGTCGCAGTTCACATAGAACTTGATAGTGTCTTCCGGGTGCACGCTGAATTTGTCCGCGTACCCCGTGATCTTCATCCAACTCATATTCGCGCCCTCAATCGTAGACGTTTCGCTTCGATAGCAATCAGGTCACAGTCCACATGTCGTCGCGGCGCTTCCATCCTTCGCGGAAGTGTTCCGGAAATCCGTCCTGTTCGGGATATTCTTCGAGTCGCATCAGGAAGATGTCGTGTTGCGGGTCCTGCTCGTTGTCGTAGACCTTGTCATTAACGAACTCGGGCGGAACGCCGCGGATGCCCGACAACCGCGCGATACGCCATTCCTTCTCGACCCTGGTGCAGACGACGACGAGCTTGCCCTTGGCCGGAGCGGCACGCATCCGCAGCAAGACGCGGTTGAGCTGGAAATCTTCGTGGATTCCGCCGGTGACCGTCGTGGTGTCGCCGGGCGTCGCACATTTGAGCACGCTGTTGCCGGCCACGCCCTTCATCGAGTCGATACAGTCCTTGTGCTCCTTGATCATGCGCTGCGCATCGGACGTTGATGGTCGCGGTATCGGAATCATCGGTCTGCTCCGGTTGGCTAGATGGTGAGGTAATGATGAATGACATCGTCGGTCAGCTCGGCCATCGGCCCGCTTGCGACCACGCGGCCATTGTCGACCATCAGGAACGCGTCCCCCAGCCGCCGGGCGACCCGAATATGCTGTTCGGTGAGGAGAAGCGTGATTCCGAGCTTGCGATTGAGGGTCATGAGTGTCTCGCCGATCTCGTGCACGATGTTCGGCTGAATGCCTTCGGTGGGTTCGTCGAGCAGCAGGATCTTCGGGTCGACGGCCAGCGCGCGCGCAATCGCGAGCTGCTGTTTTTGACCGCCGGACAGCAGCCCTGCCCGGCGGTCAAGGTTCGCTTTCAGATAGGGGAACATCTGAAGGCAAACCTCGGGGATATCCGGACGACCGTCATGGCGTGCGAAGGTACCCAGCAGGATGTTCTCCCGGACGGTGAACTCCGAGAGAATTCCACGCCCCTGGGGGACGTAGCCGATACCGAGCTTGGCCCGAACATGAGTGGGCGACGAGCCGATCTCCGTACCCTTGATCGTGATGTCGCCAATCGATCGGTCGGTCAGCCCCATGATGGTGCGCATCAGCGTCGTCTTGCCCACGCCGTTGCGGCCAAGCACGCACAGACACTTGCCTTCCTCGATGCCGAACGAGAAGTCCTTCAGGATCGCCGTCTTCCCGTAGTAGGAAGTGACTCGGTCCATTGCGAGCAGCATGGCTAGGCTTCCCCCGTTTCGCCGAGATAAACCTCGCGAACGCGCTCGTTGGCTTCGATTTCGCTGATCGGCCCTTGCGCGAGCAGACTTCCCATGTGCATCACGGTGACCACGTCGGCGATCTGGCGCACGAAGGCCATGTCGTGCTCGACCACCACAAGGGAATTGGTGCGCTTGAGATTGTTGAAGATCTCCGCGGTCTTATCGATCTCCGACTCGGTCATGCCGGCAACCGGCTCGTCGAGTAGAAGCAGACGCGGGTTCTGCATCAGCACCATGCCGATCTCGAGCCACTGGGTCTCTCCGTGCGAGAGAATGCCGGCCTCGATGTTGAGCCGGCCACCAAGTCCGGTGACCGACAGCACCTCGTCCAGCTTGTCCGCGAAACCCGGCGCCCGGAAGCGGAACAGGTTCTTCAGCGGATGCGTGCTGCGGCTATAGGCGACCTCGAGGTTCTGCCGCACCGTCAGGTCGCGAAACACGGCCGGCACCTGAAATTTGCGACCGATGCCGCGGCGGGCGATTTCGTGCTCGTCAAGACCTGTGATGTCGTCGTCGCAGAAGATGATCTGACCTGAGGTCGGCTTCTGCCGCCCGGTGACGAGGTCCATCGTCGTGGTCTTGCCCGCCCCGTTCGGTCCGACCAGGCAACACAAAGTCTGCTCGACCAGCTCAATGCTGAAATCATTGATGACCGAGACGGTATCGAAGCTTTTGCAGAGATTGCGGATCTCGAGAAAACTCATGGCCGTCTCCTCACTCGCCCGGCTGCGGCAAAAGGCGGCTGCGGACGGAGGACACGCCATTGCCGTCCGTCTTGCCGCCCGTCGACGAGGACAGCCTTCCCAGCGCGCTTTCGACCAGGCCGATCAGCCCCTTGGGCAGGAATCGCACGACGAGGATGAAGAAACCGCCGAGGATCAGCAGCCAGGTGTTGAGGAAGGCGTCTCCGAGATAGCTCTGCGCGCCCTGGATCAGGAACGCACCGAGAATCGCTCCCATCAGGGACATGCGGCCGCCGATGCCGGCCCAGATCACCATCGACAGGCTGAAGGTGGTGTCGAACTGGGCGGGCGAGACGTACTGCGTCAGCATCACCCAGCAGCAGCCCGCCACCGCGGCAAAGAAGCCCGAGATGGTGTAGATCGCGGTCTCGTAGCCCGCGACATTGTAGCCGAGGAAGCGAACGCGCTCGGCGTCGTTTCGTACGGACTGCACGACCAGGCCGAACCGGCTCAGCGTCATGAGCTTCGCGACGACCGTCGCCAGCACGAGCAGCGCAAGCACCGTCCAGTAGGCGGCCGGGCTGTAGGGATCGACGACGATCTCCCCAAGTTTCAACGGGGCCGGCGGAGTGATGCCGTTGACCCCGTTGGTGTAGGGCTGAATGTCAAGGATCAGCGTGCCCCAAGCGCTGAGCATGGCAAGCGTCATGATCGCGAAGAACGGACCCGAGACGCGGGCGCGAAACATCAGCCAGCCGAAGATGGCGCAAAACAGCGTCGGTACGACCAGGGCCAGCGCAATCCCGACACTGGTGTTCCAGAACGGCACCCAGAACAGCGGCAGATGATCAAGGCTGTTGTTCAGCATGAAGGGCGGCATCGGGTTGGACGCGTCCTGCGACTGCATCTGCATGGTCATTGCCATGCCATAGGCGCCGAGACCGAACGGAATGCCCTGGCCGAGGTTCAAAATGCCGCCGAAACCCCAGCAGAGGCTGATCGATAGCGCGAGCATGGCGAACACGCCATAGGTTGACAGCTGGTTCAGCAGGAAGTTGTCGCTGACCAGGAACGGTACGGCCGCAAGCACAACGTAGAAGACGAGATAAGCCAGCCATTGCGCGCCCGGCCTGTGATAAAGATTCATTTCCGTGTTCCTCTTCCCGAGCGCACCGTCGATCTCCTCAGCGTCGCTTCGCAGAGGGGGCGAACAGCCCTTGCGGACGAATCCGTAGGAACACCACGATCAGCACGAACAACAGGAAGCGGGCGAACGTGTCGTTGGTGAAATAGGCGAAAATCGACTGCAACTCGCCGGTTGCACCACCCGCGGCCACGCTGCCGGCCAGCGTGCCGCCCCCGACCACCACCACCAGGAATGCCTGCACCACATAGGATGCGCCCATGGTGGGAAGAACGATGTTGAGAACACCGAATAGCGAGCCCGCGACGCCGGCCAGCCCGGCTCCGAGCGCGAAAGTCAGCATGTAGACGCGGTCGGCATTGACGCCGAAGGAGGCGGCCATCTCCTTGTCCTGCATCACCGCGCGAACCTGAACGCCGAAACGCGTCCGGTAGAACAGCGCCCAGAGCGCGGCGACGATCCCCAGCGTCACTAGCAACACGACGAGGCGGAATACCGAGATATTGATGAAGGCAAACTGGATGTTGCTGGAAAAGATCGGAGGCACTGCGAGGTACTTCGGATCACTACCGAAGATCAGACGGACACCTTGCATCAGCACCAGCGATACACCGAAGGTGGCCAGCAGGGTGTCGAGAGGACGCTTGTAGAGATAGCGGATCAATCCTCGCTCCAGCACCAACCCGATCAAGGCGACGATCAGGAAGGAAGCGGGCACGCACAGGACGAACGGAAACCCCAGGAAGCTCTGCAGCATGTAGGAGCTGTAGGCGCCGAGCATGATGAACTCGCCATGCGCCATGTTGATCACGCCCGCGGCACCATAGATGATCGTCAATCCGAGTGCGGCGATCAGCCAGATGCTGGCGATGCTGATACCCAGTATCAACGCGTTGATGAACGCACTCAGATCGAACGACGTAAAAAAGGATCCGACCGTCATGCCTAACTCCGCCGTGAGTTCGATGGCTGGCCCGTGGCGCCATTCGCTTGGCGCCATGGGACGGCCCGTCGTGCGAGGATGCGTCAGATCACGCCTTTGCGGATCTTGCCGTCGGCGGCCTTGAGGCCGTCCGCCATGCACTTGCCGAGATCCGGATAGATCGAGTAGGGATCGGGCGCGACGTGCTCTGTGGACGACTTCACGATCTTGAAGCTGCCGTCGGCCTGGCACTGTCCGATTTTCGGCTTGAGCCATGTGTTGAAATTCTGGTCGTCAATCCAGATCAACCCTTCCGGCGACACGGCCTCTTCGACCTTGATCCCGCCGGTGTTGTCGCGGATCGCGCGCGGCGTCACTTCCTCGACGCCAACTTTGGCGATCGCCTTCTCCAGCCCGTATTTGAAGACATAGGCGGAGAGATAGGTCTCCTCCATGTTGTAGTGCGTGACGCCGTTCTTGCCGTACTTGCTCTTGAGGAAGCTTTCGACAAACTTGTGGTTGGTCGGATTATCCAGGCCCTGGAAGTACGGGGCCGACAGGAAGTGACCCGCGCCGTATTCGTTGCCCATGGCGCGGGTCTCGATTTCGCCCGTCGTGAGCGAGGCGATCGGCATCGAATCGACCTTGAAGCCCTCTTGCTTGAATTGCTTGTGGAAGGCGATATCGGATGCCCCGACCACGGTCGAGAAGATGAAGTTCGGCTTGGCTTCACGGATCTTGTTGAGCACCGGGCCGAACTCGGAGCTGCCGAGCGGAATGTACTCCTCGCCGAGCAGTTCGCCGCCGGCCTGCTGCAGCCAGACCTTGGCGTTCTTGTTGGACTCCTTCGGCCACACATAATTCGAGCCGACGAAGAAGACCTTCTTGCCGAACTGCTGAACCATGAACGGGATCAGGTCCTTGGAATGCTGGTTCGCGAGCGGACCGGTGCAGATCGTATTCTGCGTGCACTCCGCGCCTTCATAGCAGGTCGGATAATACAGCAGGTGGTTCTGCGCCATGACGGTGGGCAGGATGGCCTTGCGGCTCGCCGAGGTGTAGCAGCCGAAGATCGCAACGACGCGATTGCGAAGGATCAGTTCCTTGGTCTTTTCGGAGTAGACGTTAAAGTCCGACTTCGCGTCGACGATCACCGGCTCGATCGGCTGGCCGGCGATACCGCCGCTCTTGTTGATCTCGTCGATCGCATACTGCATGACGAGGGTGGAATCTTCTTCCGGCACCGCGAGGCCGCCGGTGAGCGAGAACAGGAGACCGACCTTGATCGGCTCGCCTTTCTTGATCCAGGACTGCGCGCCCCATGCCTGGTTGATGTTTTTGACGAATCCGTAGGGCGCAGCAGCCGCAGCGGCGGCGCCCAACGTGACCTTCATGAAATTCCGACGATCCGTCCGCATATCGACTTCTCCGCTGGCTTTCTTGCTGCGAAATCTATTTTCTAGACGATACAAATGGTCGAGACTTTCTCAAGAATAAATTTTGTGCACTGTCAGTTACGACTGTTGGCAGCGGCGGATTTCCAGAAATGTGGACGGGCAACGTCGGGAAAATGATCCTCCTCCACACCGAGCGATTCGCCGGGCTGGAAGGCCGTCGACGCGCTCCGGTTGCAGAAATCATTATCGACCCGCCCCGCCGACATGTTACGAGGGGTGACGCGAGAGGGACCATCACATGAGACGAAAGACTGCAGTGCGATCGACGGATGCAACCGACATGAGCTCCACCTACCATACCGGGTCGAGCGCTCCGGTCGCCAGCGACCGGAGTCTCGAGCGCGCGCTCGGCGCCAAGATCAGGGATACGCGCCGCGAGCAGGATCTCTCCGTCAATGATCTTGCAAATGCGGCCAACATCTCCGGCGGCATGCTCTCGAAGATCGAAAATGGCCAGATTTCCCCGTCACTTTCCACGCTGCAGTCGATTGCGCAGGCGCTGACGGTACCGCTCAGCCGATTGTTTGCAGCATCCGAGGAGCGTCGCGACTGCTCGTTCGTTCGCGCCAAGCAGGGCGTCGTGATCGAACGCCGCGGCACCAAGGTCGGACACGTTTATCAACTGCTCGGACACGTCAACGACGATGACGTCGTCGTTGAGCCGTATCTCATCACGCTGAAGGAAGGAGCCGAGGCCTACACCGAATTCCAGCATGCCGGAACGGAGTTCATCTATATGCTGAGCGGCGAGGTCCTCTATCGGCACGGCAGCAAGAGCTATCGGTTGCGCCCAGGCGATTCCCTTATGTTCGATTCCGGCGCGCTGCACGGCCCCGAGGTCCTGGTCAAGCGACCCATGACCTACCTGTCGATCATCGTGTATCCGCGGCGCCCCGCCTAATCTCGTTGCAGAGTCTTGCTCAATTTCTTATCAGGAAATTTTTATTCCTGACAGTTGACCCACCCGTTCGGGCTGATACATTGCTCCTCAGCCAAGGAGCAATGCATGTGCGGCATCGTTGGATTGTTTCTCAAGAACGAGCGGCTTCAACCCGAGCTTGGGGGGCACCTGTCGCGCATGCTCGCGACCATGTCGGCGCGCGGCCCCGACAGCGCCGGCATTGCCGTTTATGGACCGGGCACCGACGATCTCATCAAGCTGACGCTCCGCGCGGCTGATCACGCAGCTGACGGTGATCTCGCGACAAGGCTTGGCGCCGCGATAGAGGCAAGCGTGGACCTTGTCCGACGGTCCAACCATGTCGTCGTGACGATCCCGAAGCAACGGCGCACACAGGCCCTCGCCTGGCTGGCCGAGCACACCCCCGACATCTACGTCGTCAGCGCCGGATCGCGCATGGAGATATACAAGGAGGTTGGGCTTCCCGAACGCGTCGCAAGCCGCTTCTATGTGTCCGCGATGCGCGGCACGCACGGCATCGGCCACACCCGCATGGCGACGGAGTCTGCGGTGACCACGGAAGGCGCTCACCCGTTCTCGACGGGAGACGACCAATGCCTGGTCCACAACGGCTCACTCTCGAACCACAATGCCGTACGGCGCAATCTTCGGCGCGAGGGTCTCTTGTTCGAGACGGAGAACGATTCGGAGGTTGCCGCGGGGTATTTGACCTGGCGGATGCGCGAAGGCGACAGCCTCAAGGAGGCGCTGACGTCCAGCCTCGATGCGCTCGACGGCTTTTTCACTTTTGTGGTCGGCACCCGCGACGGCTTTGCCGTGCTGCGTGATCCGATCGCGTGCAAACCGGCTGTACTGGCGGAGTCCGACGACTATGTCGCCTTCGGCTCGGAATTCCGCGCGCTCGCCGTGCTGCCGGGAATTGAAAAGGCGCGCGTTTTCGAGCCCGAGCCCGCCACCGTTTACGCTTGGGAACGTCGGTGATGCACGTGGTCGACCTTGAACAGCAATCCGTGCGGGATTTAAACGCCGCGCTCCATCGCCTGACGCCCGACACCAACGAGTCCCTTTGGCAGGTGACGAATTCGGGCGGCAAGCACGCTATCGGCGCCGGCGTCGATGCTCCCATCGAAATCGTTATCAAGGGTAACGTCGGATATTACTGCGCGGGGATGAACAAGCAGGCCTCGATCACGATTCATGGCAATGCCGGACAGGGCATCGCCGAGAACATGATGTCGGGCAGGGTCCACGTCATGGGAGACGCAAGCCAATCCGCAGGCGCGACCGGCCGGGGTGGGCTTCTGATCGTGGAAGGCGATGCCGCCGCGCGCTGCGGAATCTCCATGAAAGGCATCGATATCATCGTCAAGGGCTCGATCGGCGCCATGAGCGCGTTCATGGCCCAGGCCGGCAATCTCGTCGTGCTTGGTGATGCCGGCGAGGCTCTCGGAGATTCGATCTATGAAGCCACGATCTTCGTCCGCGGCAAGGTCAAGAGCCTCGGAGCCGACTGCATCGAGAAGCCCATGTCAGCGGACGACAAGTCCCGGCTCTCCGGTATCCTCGCCGGCGCCGGCGTGGACGGTGTCGGTCCGGAGGACTTCCGCATGTATGCGTCAGCCCGCCGTCTCTACAATTTCCACATCGATAATCTTTCTTCGTACTGAAGGCCGACGATGTCATCTGCAAAGCCAATCCGGACCGAACCTCGTTTCTCGGCGACCTTCGACCGATACACCATCTCCGAAATCCAGCGTGCCGCGGCGACGGGCATCTACGATATCCGAGGCGGCGGCGCAAAACGGCGCGTGCCGCATTTTGACGACCTGTTGTTTCTCGGCGCCTCCGTGTCGCGCTATCCGCTTGAGGGTTATCGCGAGAAATGCGGGACGGACGTCGTGCTCGGCTCGCGATTTGCCAAGAAGCCGATTCACCTCAAGACCCCCGTGACGATCGCCGGGATGAGTTTCGGCGCCCTATCGGCTCCTGCCAAGGAGGCGTTGGGCCGCGGCGCGACGGCGGTCGGCACCAGCACGACGACCGGCGACGGCGGCATGACGAACGAGGAGCGCGAGCACTCCTCGATTCTGGTCTACCAACTGCTTCCCTCCCGCTACGGCATGAACCCGGACGATCTGCGCCGTGCCGACGCGATCGAGATCGTGGTCGGACAGGGCGCCAAGCCGGGCGGCGGCGGCATGTTGCTGGGCCAGAAGATATCCAAACGCGTCGCCGAAATGCGGACCTTGCCGGCGGGCATCGATCAGCGCTCCGCCTCACGGCATCCGGACTGGACAGGGCCGGATGATCTGGAGATCAAGATCGAGGAAATCCGCGAGATTACGGACTGGCAGAAACCGATCTACGTAAAGATCGGCGCCAGCCGCCCCTATTACGACACGGCGCTGGCGGTGAAATCCGGCGCCGACGTCGTCGTCATCGACGGCATGCAGGGTGGCACGGCCGCGACGCAAGAGGTCTTCATCGAGAATGTCGGCATTCCGACGCTCGCGGCGATCCGTCCTGCCGTGCAAGCGCTCCAGGAGCTCGGCATGCATCGCAAGGTGCAGCTCATCGTCTCCGGCGGAATTCGCAACGGCGCCGACGTCGCCAAGGCACTTGCGCTTGGCGCCGATGCGGTCGCGATCGGTACCGCGGCCCTGATCGCGATGGGCGACAACAGTCCCGCGCTCGAGAGCGAATACCAGAAGTTGGGAAGCACGGCCGGCGCCTATGATGACTGGCACGAAGGTCTCGATCCCGCGGGCATCACGACCCAGGATCCCGAACTGGCCAAGCGGCTCGACCCGGTCGTGGCGGGCCGACGCCTCGCCAACTACCTCTCGGTTCTCACCCTCGAGGCGCAGACCATCGCGCGCGCCTGCGGCAAGAGCCACATTCACAATCTCGAACCCGAAGATCTCGTCGCACTCACCGTCGAGGCGGCCGCCATCACGCGCGTGCCGCTTGTGGGCACAAGCTGGATTCCTGGCCGGGACTGATTCTGACGCTTATCTTGAATAAAGAGGCACCATGTCAATCGACCTTGCTGAAGTCGCCAAAGAACGGAAGATCAAGTACTTCCTGATTTCCTATACGGATCTGGTGGGAACACAGCGCGCCAAGCTGGTCCCTGCCGAAGCGATCGGCGGAATGGCCAAGAACGGGGCGGGCTTCGCCGGTTTTGCTACGTGGCTCGATATGACGCCGGCGGATCCCGACATGCTCGCGATCCCCGATCCGGCCAGTCTCATCCAGTTGCCGTGGAAGCCGGAAGTGGGCTGGCTGGCAGCCGATCTGTGGATGAGCGGCAAGCCGGTCGAACAGGGACCGCGCAATGTGTTGAAGCGCCTGATCGGCAAAGCGGCCGAGCGCGGCTTCCAGCTCAAGAGCGGCGTCGAGTGCGAGTTCTTCCTGATCTCGCCGGACGGTGAGAGCGTTGGCGACGAATCCGATCGTCAGGCCAAGCCGTGCTACGATCAATCGGCCTTGATGCGGCGCTATGACGTCATCAGCGAAATCTGCGACAGCATGCTCGCTCTGGGCTGGAAGCCCTATCAGAACGACCATGAGGATGCGAACGGCCAGTTCGAGATGAACTGGGACTACAGCGACGCCCTGACCACCGCCGACCGGCACGCGTTCTTCAAGTACATGGTGAAGTCGATCGCCGAAAGGCACCAGTTGCGCGCGACGTTCATGCCAAAACCGTTTTCGGGTCTGACAGGCAATGGCTGCCACGTCCACGTCTCGCTATGGAACGGCAACCGGAACGTCTTCGAGGACGACAAGGGAGAGCTTGGAATCTCCGCCACCGGCTACGCCTTCATCGGCGGGATTATTCATTCCGCCGACGCTCTCGCAGCCATCCTGAACCCCACCGTCAATTCCTACAAGCGCATCAACGCGCCGCGCACGATCTCCGGCGCAACCTGGAGCCCAAACACGGTGACGTTCTCGGGCAACAACCGTACCCACATGATTCGCATCCCCGAGGCGGGACGGTTCGAACTGCGGCTGGCCGATGGCGCCGCCAACCCTTACGCCATGCAGGCGGCGATCCTGGCCGCAGGCCTCGACGGCATCCAGAGTAATCGCGACCCCGGCAAGCGTCTTGACATCAACATGTATACCGACGGTCACCTCGTGAAGGACGTGAAGAAGCTGCCGCTCAATCTGCTCGACGCGTTGCGCGCACTGGAAGGCTCCAAGCTGCTCTGCGAGAGCCTCGGCGCCTACGTTCCCGCCTTCCTGAAGCTGAAGCATCAGGAGTGGAACGATTTTTCACGTCATCTGACCCGGTGGGAACGAGAGACGACCCTGGACTGCTGAGCGCGCCCCAACTCCCTCTGTGCCGTTTCATCATCGCTCTGGATTCCAGTGGCGCACGACCGCTCCTTCTCGAGCACGACCTTTTCGAGAAGCGCAACAACCGATACCGACATTCGCCGACTCAACGTCACGAGCTGGTGGTGGCCTTCGAAGGTCGCACAGTCAGCGCTCCACATGAACATCCCTCTCTTGCATATGATCGAAGCTGTCGAAGTACTGTGGTTCCGCTTGATCGGGAGCCAAGAATGAGCTGGTGCGCCATCGGTTCATTCGATCACACGCAAGCCCGCTTGCCGGACAGCGTAGCCGCGCTGGCGGCATCTTGACAGCACACCAATCCGCCCGTCTGCGCGATCAAACTACCAAGGCAAAGTCAGCCAGCAGCGATCACGTTCCCCTGTGCCGAGGGCGTCCATTTGGTCCGAGATGCAATGAGCGTGAGAAACCGCAGAAAATCGTAGTCAGGCGTACAAAATCGCAGAATTGGTAGCGGGGGATCGCTACATTGCTATACCCATTATTTCGGAGGCCCTCTTTTCTTACTGGAGAGCAGCCTAACTCGGGACGTCGGTCTCGATAGTCCGCCAAAAGCCGCCATTCGTGCGCGATTCCTCGCGAAACGTCCTCACACCCTATCGCCCCCACACAAACTCTTGAGATGTGCTCATCATCCGGCAGAACCGAGCGGTGAGGCATCCGCGGCCTGCTTCATGTGCATCGCGGAGCGGTGGTCTCAATATAGGCCTAGATCTGCTTCCACTACGCGGACTGATATTGAACTCGCTCAGGCGATAGGTTCACCCATCAAAGACAAATTCCAAACCCTCGCCGCGAGAAGGGCTTTCTGCTCGCAGTACATGAGGGAAGATGCAACTCGCTGCCGGACGCAACTGTAAAATGCGCATGGATAACGCCGCAGACGTGCGGGAACACGGGAGCTCCAATTCCTCCCCACGGCAAACGCTGCTGTCGCCTCCCGCAGCGATTTCATTCCAGACGCCCCAACTCAGACTTCAATCAAGGCATAGGGTCGACCGGTGGGCTTCTCGATTGATCGGGCCACGTTGTAGACGCGGGCGCCCCCGGGTGTTCGGCCTTCATAGCGGCCCTGATGAGCATGGCCGTGCACCACCGCGCTCACTTTGAATCGATCGATCGTTTCGCCGAGACGTGACGAGCCAAGAAACGGAAGAATCTCCAGTGGCTCGCCTTCGACCGTATCGGGAATCGGCGCATAGTGAAGAACGACGACAGCCTGCTTGCTCGCCACCGCGCGCATCGCATTTTCGAGGCGTGTCGCTTCGTTGACGGATTCGGCGACCAAGCTCTTGACAACCGCCTCGCCGAACGAAGCAAGCATGCGACGGCCGAAGCCTCCGATGAAGCCCTTCACTCCGACGAAGGCGACGCCGTTGATTTCGTGCGACTGCCCGTTGAGCAGGTGCATTCCGGCGCCCTTCAAAATGCGCTTTACGTCTTCAGACTGGCCGGATTCGTAGTCGTGATTTCCGAGCACGCCGACAACGGGAATGGAGCAGGCACGTAAATCTTCTGCCAGAAGCTCCGCTTCGGACGGCTTGCCGAGGTCAGTGAGGTCGCCGCAAAGGACGAGCACCTGGGCCTTGGTCGAGACCTCCGCAAAGAGCTCCCGGAAAGACAGCGTGCGGTCCTCCTTCACGTGGAGATCGCCAATGGCAGCGAAGGTGAACTTGTCTGGTTCTTCGGACATCGCGCTACTCACTACCCTCGCCTGCGTCGACAAATCCCCATTCCTCAACGGCCGGCTCATAATCGACCAGCGAAAACAACCGTCCCCGACATATCTTCACGAGCGGTGGAGGACGCTCGAACTGGATCTTCAGGCGGGCGACCAGTTCGTCCATCAGCCAGCGCGGCACGCAATCGCGCTCGCTCGGATAGGCCCAACGGAAGTTGAGTAGATGTGCCAGAAGCACCTCCCAATGCAACTCCATGTAGGCAAGCAGACGCCGCCAGTCGATCTGATCGTGCTGCTTGAGAATGACATGCGCGATATCTGCGCCGTCGTAACGATGCCGCAACTGGACGAAGGCCTTGGACCAGATCAACTCTGTCGGGGCGATGACGCGCATCGGCATGCCGAACACCTTGATGCGCTGCGCGGATTCGAACCATTGGTCGGTCACGGGAGCCATGCCATGCCAGAACGCGAAGATCACATCGAAGAAGTGTTCGTCCTGGAAAACTTTTCCGAGCCAGCGTTCGTCCTCAATTGCGACGGTATATCCGAGGTTCTGGAAGTGGTTGAGAACACGGGGATAGTCAGTCGGCTTGCAGACGATATCGAGATCTTTGGTCGCGCGCGCCACGCCAGTATAGGCGCTGAGCGCATACGTGCCTGCCAACAGAAACGGAAGATCGAGCTTCGCGAGCTCGCGCAAGGCCTGAGCGTAGAACTCCTCAGCGCGGGCCGATGGCGCGGTCGGCTCGGCGGCCGCATCGACCGTCCCGATAGATTCAGTGATCGTTCTGATTTCCTTCGCCATGAACAATCAATCGAAGCTCGTCAGCTTCGGCCGCTAGGGTGCCTGTTCGACAATTGACTAGACAATGCAAGGTTCCACATGCCGTGTGACCCACAACAGACATTCGTGCTTCGCTGCGCGGTGCTGACGCCGAGGATCAGGCGGCGGTTGACTCCCTCTCATCCACTCAACGTGACCGCCCGCACGCAGACGTCCACGATGCGCTCGAGTCTTCATCGATATCTGTCCTGCTATTCTCCACCCATCATGAGCATGAGTTGCGTCCAGTTTGAGTGGACGCTCAAAACCCCTGATCTTCATCGCCATCCTTGGGGCCGGTTCATTCCTGCGGAGCAGGAACTCCGGAAATCGAACAGAATTGGCAGCAATAGTGTCCTTTTTCACCGTTGACCGGAAGCTGAAGCTGGATTTGTCGATCGATATCCCTATCCCGGCGCGGCCGCGATCGCTGCGCCGGCGAAGCTAGCCTGCCCCGCCGCCGCAGCTGTTGGCGCTTAGGCGGCACGAACGTAGCCGTAGCGGAGGTTCGAAGGTTGCTTCGCAGCTTGGGTGTACTCGTTCTTGAGCGCCGCGAGGCGGTCTTCAGAAAGGGCGGGCATCCTGGTGTTATCGGCCGCCTTCAGCTTAATCCTGTAAAACCTAGTTGCGTTGCCCGCGAAGATCAGCTGCTTGGTCGCGCTGTTGGCGCCGCCGAGCGGCGCAAATCCGTACTTCTTCTGCATGTCCTCCGGGATTTCGAGCCGGCGGAGCGCTTCGATCTGCCACTGCGGTGAGCCGTACCAGACCGAGTCAGTGCCCCACATCACGCGGTCGACCCCCATGCCTTTGATCAGCGTGCCGACCAGCGCGGCGCAGAACTTCGGATGCGCCACCGCCGAGTTGGCAAAGGACGTGCCAAGTTCGGCATAGACGTTGGTGACGTCGAACTTCTGCGGGATCTCGGCGAGATCTGTAGCCCACTGGATGCGGCCGGTCTGCTCGAACTCAGCCCAGGCCTTGTCCGGCAATTCGAGGAAAGCCCTTAGCGCCGAGTGGTAGATCACGAAGTTCATCTGCGGCCAGTCCTTCGCCGCCTTTCCGATGTCCCAGGCGGTCGCGTATTCCCACAAGCCGGCGAACGACTTCTCGTAATCGGGTGGCAGCAGCCCCTTGTGGATACAGAGGGTGTTGATGCCGGCCTTCACCGCTTTTTCGTAGAAGGGATACATCACCTGCTCGTCATCGAGCCGCCATGGGAACTTGGAGGGCGCCAGCGGATCGCCGATCGTGTACGACTTCCAGGAATCCGGCTTGTAGACCTCGATCGCCTTGTCGACTTCCTCCATCCAGCCGGGCTGCTTGGGGGTGATGACGCTATGCGCCAGCAGGCGCCGCGAGCCGGCGAAGTCGTTAATGAGCTCGCGCGCCTTGACGATCTGCTCGTTAGACAGAAGCCACCAACTCGGATCGTCGAACGGTGCGCCGCTCAACAGCGCCATGTGGGTGTCGCTGTCGTAGTAGATCTCTTTCACATAGTTCTGGAACTTGTAGCGGGCGAGCGAGGAGACGCCCTCCTCCTTCATCTTCGGGTTCCAGTGCTGGCTCGCAAAGTCCGCCAGCCCCAACAGCTCCTTGTGATCGAAGTCATCGCGCACGAAATGGGTCTGCACGTCGAAGATGAACTGGTCGGCGAGACCTTGCGCGCGCGCCAACATCAATTCGGGCTCCCGGGCCTCGGCGGGCGCCACCTGGAAAACATTGCCGTAGATGTCATTCATTGCGAGGAATGCCGCCGCCATGCCGCAGCTCGTGTGAAGGAACTGCCTTCGGCTTAAGCCGAGGTTCTTGCCGTTCAAGTCGGCGAGTTCGTTGATCCGCGCCTCGACCTTCTTTTGTGTAGCGCTCTGTGGGGGCGGGAGATATTCGCCGTTGGAAACAATCTGGGTCGGAATCGGCGTTGCCGCCGCTGCCGCCTCGGCACCCGCGACGAGGCGCTGCTCTCGTTCACTAAGCCAAGTGCTCATCGTTCTCCTCCCTGTTTTGAGATCGGAGTTGCCGTTCGTTGCTCACATCGGACTGCATGAGTCTGACTGCTTCAGAGCAGTTACCTGGCCGGCTTGCCACACCGTCCGGCCTCGCTTAACAGTTGCATCTCAACCGCGTACGACGCGACGAATTCAACGCTCAAACTCCTATGACCGCAAGCGGAGTAATCCGGCAACCGCACTGTCCCAAACTATTTCGCTTGTGATCGCTTTCAGAATTCAAAAACGAAATTTTTTTAGCTAAGTGGAGCGCTCTGTGGTCCTTAGCTGCCCTGTGTGAGACCAACCAACGTCTGCTTGTGCCAAGAGCCACCCTCCCCGTCACATCGCGCTTTGACCCTTAACGAGGTGATGAAAAGAAACAGCGGGCGTTTAATAAATCCCTGAGGTCAACGTGCGGTGCGGGCAAGTTCGTCGGGCAAAGCTTTCGCA
Source organism: Bradyrhizobium australafricanum (assembly GCF_020329495.1). Taxonomy (NCBI): domain Bacteria; kingdom Pseudomonadati; phylum Pseudomonadota; class Alphaproteobacteria; order Hyphomicrobiales; family Nitrobacteraceae; genus Bradyrhizobium; species Bradyrhizobium australafricanum. Next base: position 22,287 of record NZ_JAGKJL010000089.1, read on the forward strand.
TCCTGCAAGTCCGGTGTCCCGAAGCCATCGGCGAACGAGCCGTAGACGGCGGCTGTGCGCGATTGCATTCGGATTAGCCGTGATACGCGGTACTGCGAACGGAGGCGACCTCGCGGCCCGACACCGACCGGCTGCTATTCGCGGCAGGATTGGCCTGCGCGGGCTATACCATTGTCACACTTACGATGGCTATCACCGCCATGTTCAGACGGACCGAGTTGGACGGCCCGGCATCGTGGCGAACGATCTCCGTTCGCGCACTCGGAGGCTGGATCGCGGCCATCGGTCTCATGATGGCCTGGTTCTCGCTTCATGAGAACCACGCTGCGGGGGACGGCGCGCGGCGTCGAATCGTCAGCCGCCGCCGCGCAAGGTAGACCACCCGAACACGTCGATTTGATCGCTTTTCCTATTCCTTCGCAGGCTATGGCGCGAAGCAGCTTCTCACATCGTCAAACGCCGGTTGGTCGCAACTTCCCGCTCTTCCGCAGGCGCATCTTCTCTGCTCTCGGGAATTTAGGCGTGCGCGCCGCTCCGCGCTCACGTTGCCGCTCACAAGATTTATCTTGAGTTACCGGTGCACATGCCCTGCACACGCGGCCTGCTATCCTGCCGAGAAAATTGATGTGTCGTTCCAGTCCATCACCACCCAGCTCGGGCAAGCTTCCGCCAAACAGCTCAAATTGGAGGAGGTTCAGGGCGAGCCGGTTTCCGCCGATGGCAAGCTGATGATGCGCGGCGCGCCGACCTCCCGGGGCAGTGGCGCGCCGAGCACAAGCGACAGCTGATGCGAGGCGTCGGTGAGCCGGGCCGCCAACGCCCCGAGATCGGCGCGACGTATGCGTTCGACGGGGCCGCTGACCGTCATGCCCCCCACCAGTGCTCTGTCGTGGCCGAAGACAGCGGTGGAGAGTGAGGCCGTCACGGCGTCGTAAATTCCGGAGCTGACAAAGATCTGCACGCCGTCATCTACCCGGTCCGCCCAACGGGCCACCCCTCAGCACTTGTCCTGTCGAGGTCAAATCAAGCGGCGCGAGATTTGTGAGCCGTGCGACGCCGCGTACTAGTTGCGGCGAATCCACCCGAAATAGGCAGAGCCGGCTGTCACGTTCGCGCACGTGAAACGCGCTGCTCTCCAACGTCTGCTGGCTTAGCCGCTGAAGCACCGGCAGCACATGCTGTTCGAGATTGAAATTGGCCCGATAGGTGGTGCCGAGCTGGAAAGTCTTCGCACCGAGTGCGTAGCGGCCGTCGCTGAGGCGGACGACGTAGCCGGCTTCGTCCAATGATACCAGCTGGGCCGTTTATCCTAACGATCGATAATAGGAACGATCGGCTTGGCAACGAGTCGCCTCAGGGCCCCCAGCCGATCCAGGGCCCCCCCGGCTGCTGGAGGAAAACCCGCATTGTTCGGGTTGGCGGCCCTCGGGTTGGGGCCGTTTCAATTCGCTGGACGCATGAAACCCTTCAATTTCACAGGTGGTGTTGCAATGGAATTTATTGGACGCCCGATGAGAGGCCGATTCCTCGTTCGGCAAGGCGGCAACGGCTGGATGGTCTACGATAGCGAATGCAAAGGACCGGCCCAGATAGAAAAGGACGGCGCGTTCGCCGAGAAGCTGACAAAAGACCAGGCTGAGATTTTAGCGAAGCTATTCACGAGTCGCGAAAACCGGCCTCTGACCATAGAATGGCCTCAACGCCCGCGGAGAGCGCTAAGGCCGCGGTAATAGTCCCAGTCCATCGTTTAGATTTGACGTCGTGGACTGCTGCTCGTTCCCTGAACAGAAACGGCCCGGCGAGACGCTGAGGCCGAGTCGACGGCCCTAGCGAGGTGCAGCCGGGGCCACCGGTTTTAAACTGATTGAGAATGTACCCCGGGTCTTCGGGGGCAAGGAAGCGTTGGTAGGAACTAGCTTTGGGTGGCCGACGTTACTGCGGCGACGGTCAATTTTGCAAACCGCCCCGACAATAGCCCGATCTTCTTCGGACCGGCCAACGGCCGCGACCTTTTATTTTGGGATGGAGGCAATGCCGGATTTAATCAACCGCGTCCAGCCGGATCGCTCGAAGATCAACATGCACGAGCCATACGAGGTGAAGTATTGGACCCATGCACTTGGTGTGTCGAAGAATGACCTTCAGAAGGTCGTCGAAAAGGTCGGCAACTCCGCTGCTGCGGTCCGCAAGGAATTGGGTCTGCCCGACAAAGCTCAAGAATGACCAAACCCACCCGTCCGATTTGCTTCGGGTTGGGCTGGGTCTGCGAGAACCATCCGCACTTGCCTTACGGCGGAGGCACATGGCTGTCAGTGCGGCGCCGGCATGCCTTGCGAGTGCAATCGGGCGGATGGGATCGATGAGCCTGATGTGAGCAAGGTCATTGAGCAATCCGAATAAGATATTGCCGTCTGGCAATCCGTAGGGCTGCGCTGCATGGACGCTACCGACGAGCTAGGAAGGCGCCTAGCAAGAATGCAACGGCAAGGGACTGAAATGGAGCTGCCCGGGTCGCTTCACTCACGTAATGCAGCCACCGATCATGTTGTGGCAAATGTTGCAACGCGTCGTCTTCAGCCATCCGCCGGATCGCTTCTGAAGCTCGGTCTATTCGCCGCTCGGGCGTGGCAGTAGGTGCAACTGAGCTTTCGTCAGCCATGTGAGTCTCCTCGCGCCCGGTCGCCCACCAAACGGACTTGTTGTATGAGCGCTAACGTCCGGCGAATATCGACTGTTCCTAGGTTGTGCCGCTCGTTCGGGCCGATAGCTGATCGGCGGCAGGCCGTTGGCGGCGCGGCTTGTCCGTCGTACAATCGGGCATCGCTTGGATCGCGGGTCCATAGCGCAAGAGAGGCCGGGTCGGATAGAGCGCAGGCTGTCGGCCATAATGGCCGCCGATGTCGCCGGTTATTCACGGCTCATGCACGATGACGAAGATGCCCACGCACGCCAAGCTGAGCGAACTTCTCGCAAGAGAAGTGAGCCCGCTATTGCCAGTCACGGCCGCCGTATCGTGAAGAACACCGGAGACGGGTTCTTGGCAGAGTTTCCGAGCGCGGTCGAAGCGGTTCGAGCCGCATTACGGTTTCAATCCCGCATACACGAATTTGCCCTGCCAAGCCGAAGGCCAGGCCGCAATGGCGCGCTCACGGATCGTCAAAGTGTCGTCGGGTACCAGACTTCGTTCGACGACCTGATGAATTCGCCCGATGCCATGACAGTTCGGACAGGCGCCTTCCGGCGTGTTAGGCGAGAAGGACTCCGCGTAAAGCAAGGCCTGCCCGCGCAGATATGTGCCCGCCCGCGAATACAGTATGCGCAAGAGGTTGGAGAGCGTCGTGACGCTTCCCACCGACGACCTGGTTGTCGGCGATCCGCGCTGCTGCTGAAGGGCGACGGCTGGCGGC
>NZ_JAGKJL010000090.1:0-25247 GCF_020329495.1 Bradyrhizobium australafricanum
TTGATTACCGCTCAGCTGCCCGTTGCCCAATGGCACGACATGATCGGCGAGCCAACCATCGCAGATGCTATCCTCGACCGGATCATCCACAACTCCCACCGTATCGCCCTCGAAGGCGACAGCATGCGAAGGAAAAAAGCCGCGCGCCCCTTGACCGACGTCGAAAACAGCGAAACGAATACCAACTGACTTCAACAACCAGGCAACCAAAAGCCAGCGCCGCCACGCTGTCCGCGATTTAGCGAAACTGCTGTCCGTCAGTTAGCGAAACCGCTGTCCCGTTTTTGCGAAATACGCACTTGGTTGTCACCGTCTTCGCAACGCGCACTGCGCAATCGGAAAAGACACCTGCCGCTAGGGCGTCAGGACCACACGACTTCACCGTCCGCCTCATGCACGTTCGTCAACTGCGCAATCGGCGTCCACCGCATCTCGACCCACGTTCGTGACGACCGCGAAGCGCCCCTCGTGTCGGGTGAGACGGGCAGACCATACACCGAGCCACGCTTCGGATAAAGCGAAATATTTTGCTGCGAAGGCTTGCGCCGTCGGGCAACTCAGTGGTAGCGGCCCTCCCCGGTCCTTTCGTCATTGCGGGCGACGCACCAGCGTCCGGTGTCGCCTCGCCGAGCGAACGGAATCCGGTCGATCAGGCGTCATTCCCTCCGCAGGATTTTATCCATGGCCTTTCCACGCGCCAGCTCATCGATCAGTTTATCCAAGTAACGAATTTCCCGCATGGTCGGCTCTTTGATTTCCTCAACCCGACACCGCACACCATGCCCTTGATCAAGGCCCGCGAAGGATTCATTTCAGGCGCCTTTGCGAAGAACGTTTCGAAGTCGGTTTGTTTTTCCAACTGAGCTTCCAGCTCCTTCGAACCGTAGCCGGTCAACCAGGAGATCACCTGATCAACCTCCGCTTTGGTGCGTCCCTTCTTCTCCGCCTTCGCGACATAGAGCGGGTAAACGCTTGCGAAGCTCGTTGTATAGATCCGATGCTTGGCCATGAATTGCTCCGAACGTTCGTATTCCCGGGTCTCGACGAGGAAATATTAGTCCTGGGTTGAACCGGCTTCGCCAATCCGAAGTGTCGCATGTGGCTAGGGGCATGGCGATGGCCTGCTGCCTCCCGTTTCGTCCCCAGCGCTCGCGTGCGGCGGCGCGCATGCGTTGGCAGCAATCGCTCTACAGCGACGGCAACCGCTCTGGGGCGGCGCCCCACCCGATCCGTTAGATCACCACCATGTCCAATCCACGGGCGGAAACAATGCGGCCCGCCGGGATCGAACATCAGGATCGAACGCAGGAGTTTTCAACGATGAACCAGATGATCCGCAATACCCAGGAGACAAGCATGAACCTCGACAATGTCTCGCACGCCGGTCAGCCGGGGCCAAACGAGTTGGTGCCATCGCGCTACGCGCTGAAGATCGGCGAGATCGACGTGCTGGTCGTCAGCGACGGGGTGCTGCCGCTGCCGACCAAGATGCTGGCGCACAATGCCGAGCCGGCCGTCCGCGCGGCCTGGCTGGACGACATGTTCCTGCCGCCGGACGCGTTCGACTGGGCGCTGAACGTGGTCGTGGTGCGAAGCGGCGGGAAAACCATCCTCGTCGACGCCGGGCTGGGGTCGGACCCGGACCTGCACCTGCCGAAGGCCGGGCAGACGGTCAAGCGACTGGAGGCGGCCGGCATCGATCTTGGGTCCGTGACCGACGTGGTGCTGACCCACATGCACATGGACCACGTTGGCGGGCTGCTCGTCGAGGGCGTGAAGGAGCGGCTGCGCCCGGACCTGCGGATCCATGTGGCGGCTGCCGAGGTCAAGTTCTGGGAGGCGCCCGATTTCTCCCGCGTCTCGATGCCGCCGGGTTTCCCCGACGCGCTTCGTGCGACGGCCAAGCGGTTCAGGAAGGAATACCAGAGCCAGCTGCGGCTGTTCGACGAGGAGCACGAGGTGGCGCCCGGAGTGGTCGTCCGTCGCAGCGGCGGCCACACTCCCGGCCACAGCGTCGTTCGTCTGGCGTCCGGCGGCGACCGGCTGACATTCGCCGGTGACCTCGTGTTCGCGGTCGGGTTCGAGCACCCCGAATGGCACAATGGCTTCGAACACGATCCCGAAGAGGCGGCCCGCGCCCGGATCAGTCTGTTGCGGGAACTGGCGGCGAACCGCGAGTTGCTGGTTGCCACGCATATGCCGTTCCCGTCTGTCGGACATGTCGCGGTCGAGGGTGACGCCTTCCGTTGGGTGCCGGTGTTCTGGGACTACTGAGACCTTGTCGAGTTAGAGCCGAACCGGGGCGCGTACTCATATCGATCATGGGGGCGGGCTCCGGCTTCCGCGCGGCCCTTCTGAGCAAAGGTCGGCTACGGGCCCACAAGCTGTCATTCAAGCCGGTCGAGAGCGAATTAGCTTGCCTTGCTTTGAGTCCTTTTGCACTCTCAGGCAAAGGAGGCCGATGCATGAAGATAATGACCGTCGCGTGCGCTCTCGGAGCGGCCCTCGTGCTGTGCAACCTCGGGACGTCTGGTGCTGAAGCCCGGGCGCGGAAGGCACAAGTCGTTCATGAACCAAGGAGGGTCATTATCCCGACGCCCGTGATAAGGCCAACTCCGTGGGACTATTATATTGTTCCACGATATCAATATCGCCCTGAAGACGACCGGGTCGATCCATACGCCCCGCCCCTGGTGTCGTCGTGGCGCCTCTATGAGGCGTGGCGGTGGCCATACTGGTGGTGAACAGCGATCGCGCCAAACAGATCACATTCCGAGTGGTGATCGTCCCCTGACGGACGGGGACTAGCTGTGAAGTTGCACGTTGAGGCCGTCCCAATTTGGCGTACGCTTGGCTGCCTCAAGAGCGCCGCTCTGGGAATTCCGACGAAAAAGCAGGCCCTTCTGGCCCGAGAGTTCTTTGGCTTTCAGGACTCGGCCATCTTCCAAAAGGATGCGCGCGCCTGCCGTGACATAACAGCCCGCTTCGACGATACAATCGTCACCCAATGAAATGCCGATACCGGCGTTGGCTCCGATCAGGCAGCGCTCACCGACTGTAATCCTCTCTTTCCCTCCTCCGGACAGAGTGCCCATGATCGACGCTCCGCCACCAACGTCGCTGCCGCTTCCGACAACCACACCGGCGCTGATCCGGCCTTCGACCATGCAGGGACCGAGCGTACCCGCGTTAAAATTGCAAAAGCCTTCATGCATGACGGTCGTGCCCGGGGCCAAGTGGGCTCCGAGCCTTACGCGATCCGCATCTGCAATTCTCACGTCTGCGGGCGTCACATAGTCAGTCATGCGGGGAAATTTATCCACGCCTGTCACCTCGAACGCGAGGGCACGCTTTCGTGCCTCCATTCGCGCGTCCGGTACACGAGAGCACTCACAGGGACCGAGGGTCGTCCAGGCGACGTTAGGTAAGAGACCGAAAACTCCCTCGAGGTTCAGGCAATTCGGCTGGACGAGCCGGTGGCTCAGCAGATGGAGTCGAAGATACGCGTCGTGCACGTCAGTCGGTGCAGATGCAAGGGAGCCAATTTCTGTGCGGATTGGAACGATGTCGACATTGCGAATGTCGTCGTGTCGCGCATATCCGTCCGCCGACTCGCCCAACGATCTGGTGATCTCGTCGCTCGCCAGCCGCACCGTTGCCGTCTTGTCGGCCTCCGCGACCAGGCGCAGCTGAAGAAACCAGGAATCCAGCACGCGCCCATCAGCGGCAATCGTCGCAAATCCCTCGCCTCTCGCGCCCCTCAGCTCCATCGTCATCTGAATTTCTCACACTGCGATCCTGCACGTCATGCATACGCGAGTTCTCGTGGAATTGGCAACTTCCGGACTCTCAAACCCGTCCACTTTGGGGCAAAGGGCGACACAAGTCCGCGCCGCAGCGACGCCCCGCTCTTACGCTCTGAGCGGACGTCGATCGACGGTGCTTGCGGTGCCGTGTCGGGCGAGCGAGTAACCGGGTCGGCCGGCTCGCCCTTCACGCTTTCGTCCGGGACCGCTACTCCGCCGCGGTCCGGATATCGATCTTCTCGGCGCGGACGGCGCAGAACTTGAACTCCGGAATCTTGCCGAACGGATCGAGCGCCGGGTTGGTCAACAGGTTCGCCGCCGCCTCCGCGTAGCAGAACGGCATGAAGACCATGTTCTCGGGCACGTCGCGGTCGGCACGCACCTTGACCTCGACCGCGCCGCGGCGCGTCTCGAGACGGATGAAGTCGCCGGGCGCGAGTCCCTTCTTGTGCATGTCCTTCGGGGTCATGAACGCGACCGCTTCGGGCTCGATCTGGTCGAGCACCTGGGCACGGCGCGTCATCGAGCCGGTGTGCCAATGTTCGAGCACGCGGCCGGTCGACAGCACCATCGGGTACTCGTCGTCGGGCAGTTCATCAGGCGGGATCACCTTGGCCGGCACGATCTTGCCGCGGCCGCTTTCGGTCGGGAAGCCGGTGGTGAAGATGATCTCGTTGCCGGGCTTGTCGGGATCGTCGACCGGATAGGTCACCGCGCCCTCGCGCACCAGGCGGTCCCAGCTGATGTTCTTCAGTGACGGCATCAACTCGGCCATCTCGGTGAAGACCTCGCCCGGCCCCGCATAGTTCCAGGGCAGTCCCATCCGCTTGCCGATCTCTTGGATGATCCAGAGATCCTGCCTTGCATCGCCCGGCGGCTTGATCACCTCGCGCGCCAGCTGCACGCGGCGGTCGGTATTGGTGAAGGAGCCGGACTTTTCGGCGAACGCCGAGGCCGGCAGGATGACGTCGGCGTGGAACGCGGTCTCTGTGACGAACAGATCCTGCACGACGAGATGATCGAGCTTGGCCAGCGCCTCGCGCGCGTGCTGCAGGTCGGGATCGGACATCGCGGGATTCTCGCCCTCGACATACATGCCGTGGATTTCGCCGGCGTGGATCGCATTCATGATCTCGACCACGGTCAGGCCGCGCACCGGATCGAGCTCCTGCCCCCAGAGTTTCTCGAAGGCGCCGCGCATATCGTCGCGGCCGACCGGCTGGTAGTCCGGAAGGAACATCGGGATCAGGCCGGCGTCGGAGGCGCCCTGCACGTTGTTCTGCCCGCGCAGCGGATGGAGCCCGGTGCCGGGGCGGCCGACCTGGCCGGTGATCAGCGCGAGCGCGATCAGGCAGCGCGCATTGTCGGTGCCGTGGACATGCTGGCTGATGCCCATGCCCCAGAAGATGATCGACGATTTGGCGCGGGCATAGGCGCGCGCGACCTCGCGCAGCGTCTCCGCCGGAATGCCGCAGATCTGGGACATGCGCTCCGGCGTGAACTCCTGGATCTTCGCCTTCAGCTCGTCATAGCCCTCGGTATAGCCGGCGATGTACTGCTCGTCGGTCAGGCCTTCGGTGATGATCGTGTGGATCATCGCGTTCAGCATCGCGACGTCGCTGCCCGGTTTGAATTGCAGGTGCTCGGTGGCGTGGCGCGACAGCGTCTGCCGGCGCGGGTCCATCACATAGAGCTTGGCGCCGCGCTTGGCGGCGTTCTTGATGTAGGTGGCGGCGACCGGATGGTTCACGGTCGGATTGGCGCCGATCACCCAGATCACCTCGGCGTCGGCCGCGGCCGCGAACGGCGCCGACACCGCGCCTGAGCTCAATCCCTCGAACAGCGCCGCCACCGACGAGGCGTGACACAGCCGCGTGCAGTGATCGACATTGTTGGAACCGAAGCCGGTGCGCACCAGCTTCTGGAACAGATAGGCTTCCTCGTTCGAGCCCTTGGCCGAGCCGAAGCCGGCGAGCGCCTTGGCGCCCTTCTCGTCGCGGATCGTGCGCAAGCCCGCAGCGGCGAGATCGAGCGCCTCCTCCCATGTCGCTTCGCGGAAATGCGTGTAGGGATTGGCCGGATCGACCTGGTCGTTGGCATCCTTCTTGACGCCGGGCAGCCGCACCAGCGGCTTGGTCAGGCGATTGGGGTGATGGATGTAGTCGAAGCCGAAGCGGCCCTTGACGCAGAGCCGGTTGTGATTGGCGGGACCATCGCGGCCTTCCGCGTAGATCACCTTCTCGTCCTTGACCTGGTAGGTGACCTGGCAGCCGACGCCGCAATACGGACACAGCGAATCCACCTCCTTGTCCGGATAGGTGACGCGGGTCTGCTTGTCGTCGAGCATGACCGCCGGCATCAGCGCGCCGGTCGGACAGGCCTGCACGCACTCGCCGCAGGCGACGCAGGTCGATTCGCCCATCGGATCGTCGAAGTCGAACACGATCTTGGCGTCGTGGTTGCGGTAGGCCATGCCGATCACGTCGTTGACCTGCACCTCGCGGCACGCGCGCACGCAGAGGCCGCACTGGATGCAGGCGTCGAGATTGACGCTCATCGCCGGATGGCTGGTGTCGGCGTGCCAGCGTTCAGTCGCGGGAAAGCGGCTTTCGGTCACACCGGTCTTCTCGGCCCAGTGCCAGAATTTCGAGTCCGGATCGTGCGAAGTCTCGCGCGCCGGCTGGTCCGCCACCAGCAGCTCCATCACCATCTTCTGCGCCGCAACGGCGCGCTGGCTGGCCGACTTCACCTTCATGCCGACCGTCGGCGTCCGCTTGCAGGACGCCGCCAGCACGCGCTCGCCTTCGATTTCGACCATGCAGGCGCGGCAGTTGCCGTCCGGCCTGTAATCCGGCGCGGGCGAATAGCACAGATGCGGGATCTCGGTGCCCTGGCGCTTGGCGACCTGCCAGATCGTCTCGCCGGCCCGCGCCTCAACCTGCTGGCCGTCGAGCTCGAACTGAATCGTCAGGCCTGAGTTCTGATTGTTGCTCATTCAAATCCTCGTCGAAATTCGTCTGCTCGGCCTCGCCTACTCGGCGGCTTGCTGCGGACGAAAGCCGTCCGGAAAATATTTGATCACGGAGGTCAGCGGATTGGAGGCCGCCTGACCGAGGCCACAGATCGACGCATCGCGCATCGCCTGGCTCAATTGGTCGAGCAGTTCCTTGTTCCAGACCGGCTGCTGCATCAACAGTGCCGCCTTCTCGGTTCCGGCGCGGCACGGCGTGCACTGCCCGCAGCTCTCGTCCTCGAAGAACTTCATCAGGTTCAGCGCGGCGTCCCTGACGTCATCGGCCTGCGAAAGCACGACCACGGCGGCGGAGCCGATGAAGCAGCCATATTTCTCCAGCGTGCCGAAATCGAGCGGGATGTCGTCCATCGACGCCGGCAGGATGCCGCCGGATGCACCGCCCGGCAGATAGGCCTGCAAGGTATGGCCATCGGCCATGCCACCGCAGAACTCGTCGATCAACTCGCGCAGCGTGATGCCGGCGGGAGCGAGCTTGACGCCGGGATTTTTGACGCGTCCCGACACCGAGAAGCTGCGCAGGCCGTGGCGCTCGTTGCGGCCGTGGCTCTTCCACCAGTCGGCGCCCTTCTCGACGATGTCGCGCACCCACCACAACGTCTCGATGTTGTTGATCAGCGTCGGCAGGCCGAACAGCCCGACCTGGAACGGATATGGCGGCTTGTGCCGCGGCAGGCCGCGCTTGCCCTCGATCGATTCCAGCAGCGAGGATTCCTCGCCGCAGATATAGGCGCCGGCGCCGCGCCGCAGATGCAGCGTCGGACCGCCCGGTGGGAGCTTCGCGATCTCGCGCGCGAGGATGTCGCGGCAGGCCGGGTACTCGTCGCGGATATAGATGTAGACTTCGGGCGCCTCGACCACGTGGGCGCCGATCAGCATGCCCTCGAGGAAGCGATGCGGATCGGTCTCGAGATAATAGCGGTCCTTGAACGTGCCGGGCTCGCCCTCGTCGCCGTTCACCGCCATCAAGCGCGGACCGGGTTCGCCGAGCACCGCGCGCCACTTGCGGCCGGTCGGAAAACCGGCGCCGCCGAGGCCGCGCAGCGACGCATCGTCGAGCGCCTTCAGCAGGTCTTCGCGCGGCAGCTCGCCCGAGCGCAGGCGCCCCAGCAGCTGGTATCCGCCGCCCGCCACATAGGCGTCGTAGTCGACATATGGCGGAAGGTGCACATGGGTGTCGCCGCTCTTCGCCGCCGCCAGCACATTGGTGACGGTCGCATGATCGACGAAGTTGTGGCCGACCTCGGCAGCGGGCGCGGTGTCGCAGCGGCCGACGCACGGTGCGCGCACGACGCGGATGCCGGGGCCGGCGCGGTTCTGCAGATCCTTCAACAGCTGTTCGCCGCCGAGCATCGCGCAGGTCAGCGAATCGCAGACACGTACAGTGAGCGGCGCGATGTCAGCCTCGCCTTCCTTCACGATGTCGAAATGCGCGTAGAAGGTGGCGGTCTCGAACACTTCGGCGAATGACAGCTTCATCTCGTCGGCGAGCGCGGCAAGATGCGCCGCCGAGATCTGATGGTATTTGTCCTGGATCAGATGCAGATACTCGATCAGGAGGTCGCGCCGCCTCGGACGATCGCCGAGCAGCGTCTCGATCTCATGGGCGGCCACGGGGTCGACCTGGCGTCCCTTGGGCGTGGCCTTCGCTCGCTTTCTGCCCTGTCCGGGATGCTCGAACGCACGAACCTTGTGAACGTCGTCTCGACTCATGAAGCCTCGCCTTGGGAACCACGCTTTGCGCGAATTGCACTGCTTCGACGAACTCTATTCTCTGGTATGCCAGAGGCAAGCAGTTTTAGAACGCCTCTAGCAGCGTCGGGTTGCCGCGTAGGCCATTGTTTATGTTTGCCTATCGGGCGATCTGATTTTGCTATCGCGCACCCGTCGCGCTGCGCCGTCTCGACCGCGTTTCAGCTCTCACAGCAGGTCGGCGTAGCCGAGAAAGCCGACGGCATCGCCAGGTTCAACCCGCACCACGGACTCGCCGAGTTCGACCAGCCCATCGGTCTCGATCAGCGACGACAGCAGGCCGGCTCCTTCGCGAGGAAACTTGGTCGCTTCCAGCGCACCGTCCGCCGCCTGTCGCAGCGAGACGCGGACATATTCGCGCCGCCCGCTCTTCTTCTTGTAGCTGAAGGCCGCCCGCACCGGCATCGGCAGCAAGGGGGACGGCACAGCGCCCGATAGCGCCAGCACGGTCGGCCGCACGACATGGACGAAGGTCACGAAGCTCGCCACCGGATTGCCGGGCAAGCCGATCAGCGGGGTGCCGTCGATGATTCCCATCGCCACCGGGCGGCCAGGCTTGATCGCCATCCGCCACAGCACCAGCGAGCCCGCCTGCTCGATGCCGGCCCTGACGTGGTCCTCTTCGCCGGTCGATACCCCGCCCGTGGTCAGGATCAGGTCGTAGCGTCGCGCGACCTGCTTGAGCGCCGCGGCAAGCTCGGCCCGCTCGTCGCGCAGGATGCCGAGATCGCCGACCTCGCAACCAAGCCGCCGCAACATCGCCATCAGCATGAAGCGGTTGGAATCGAACAGTTGCGCTTCGGTGCGCGCGCTGCCGGGCGCGGCCAGTTCGTCGCCGGTCGAGAACACCCCGACGCGAAGCCGACGCACCACATCGAGCGTGGTGAGCCCGAAGGCCGCGGCGACCGCGATATCCTGCGGGCGCAGCCGCCGGCCCGCCGCCAGCGCGACATGGCCGCGCGGAATGTCTTCGCCGCTGGGGCGCACATTGGCGCCGACCTTCAGGCCGGACGGCAGGATCACACGCCCGGAATCGTCGATCCGCACGTCTTCCTGCATGAACACGGTGTCGGTGCCATCGGGCATCGGCGCGCCGGTGAAGATCCGCACCGCTTGGCCCGCCTGCGCCGGCTGCGCCGACGCGCCCGCCTGCACCCGTCCGGCAACGGGAAACGCGCGCTCGCCGCTCGCCGGCAGGTCCGCGCCGGATACCGCGTAGCCGTCGACGGCGGAATTCTTGAACGGCGGCAGCGCAAGCGGCGCGACAATGTCGCCGGCCAGGATGCGTCCGTCCGCATCCACCAGGGCAACGGCTTCGGTCTCGCCGACCGGCTTGACCCGCGCGGCGATGATCGCGACGGCCTCATCGACCGACATCATCGGTCCGCCGAATGCGAAGCAGTCGTCCGAAAGCTGCGCCATGATCTCCCTCAGTCCTCGCCATCGACAAGATTTGTTCGACCCGGATCGCGAACTGCGGCGTTATCCTTAAAGCCGGACCGATCGATGGCAGTTCCCGCGACGCGGCGGAGAGTCGCCAGTCAGTCTCCGAACGTGCTTATATCCCCAGCTGCGATGCCATGTGAACCCATCTGGACGTCAAGCAGTGCCCGAGAAAACCACAGCTCCCATCATTGTTCCTGATCCGGACGATCCACGCCTGACGGAGCGCGTGGTCGGCGTCGATCAGACCGGCACGCGGACCGAGATCAAGGTGCCGGTCGAGCGGCCGCTGACGCTGTACCTCAACGCGCAGGAGATCGTCACGATGATGACGATCAACGACTATCCCGAATACCTCGCGCTCGGCTACCTCTTGAACCAGAACATGCTCAAATACGACGACGTCGTCACCGAGGTCGAATATGACGACGATCTCGACGTCGTCGTGGTGCGCACCGCGCACCACACCAATTTCGAGGCCAAGTTGAAGAAGCGCACCCAGACCTCGGGCTGCGCCCAGGGCACGGCGTTCGGCGACCTGCTCGAAGCCGTCGAGAAGGTGGCGCTGCCGAAGGCCGAACTGCGGACCTCCTGGCTCTACCGGATGACGCACACCATCAACACGATGCCCTCGCTCTATCTGGAAGCCGGCGCCATTCACGGCTGCGTGCTGTGCAAGGAGGCGACGCCGGTGTGCTACACCGAGGACGTCGGCCGGCATAATGCCGTCGACAAGATCGCGGGCTGGATCTATCGGCACAATGTCGATCCCGCCGACAAAATTCTCTACACCACAGGGCGGCTGACCTCGGAGATGGTGATCAAGACGGTGCGGATGGGGATCCCTATCCTGGTCTCGCGCTCCGGATTCACGGCGTGGGGCGTCGATTTGGCGCGGCAGGTCGGATTGACGCTGGTCGGGCGCGCCCGCGGCAAGCGCTTCATCGCGCTGTCGGGCGAGGAGCGGATCGTCTACGACCAGAACCTCGACTATGTCGAAGAGGAATCGATGCGTCACAAGCGCAAGGGCGAGACCGACAATGACTGACATTCCGGGGACTGCCGTCCCGGGCGTGCTGCTCGCAGGCGGGCTCGCGCGCCGGATGGGCGGCGGCGACAAGCCGATGCGCAAGATCGCGGGCCGCACCATTCTGCAGCGGGTGATCGACCGTCTCGCTCCGCAATGCAGTGGTCTGATCATCAACGCCAATGGCGACCCGGCGCGCTTCGCCGCGTTCGGCCTTCCAGTCGTCGCCGACGATGTCGCCGACAATCCCGGTCCCCTCGCCGGCATCCTGGCCGCGCTCGACTGGACCGCCGCCAACCGGCCGGATGCGAAATGGGTGCTCAGCGCCGCGGGCGACTGTCCGTTTCTGCCGCGCGATCTCGTCACGCGCCTCGAACAAGCGCGTCGAGCGCAGAATGCCGAGCTCGCGGTCGCTTCATCCGGCGGGCAGACGCATCCTGTCATCGGCCTCTGGAGCGTCCGCTTGCGGAACGAGTTGCGCAAGGCGCTTGTCGTCGAGGACGTGCGCAAGATCGACCGCTGGACCGCGCGCTATCCGCTCGCAACGGTCGAGTGGCCGACCGAGCCGCTGGATCCGTTCTTCAATGCCAATACCGTCGAGGACATCGCGGAAGCCGATCGCCTCGCCGCGCTCGACGGCGGATAACGTCCGCCGCCCCACTCAGCTCGGCCACGGCGTGTTGCGGATCCGGGTGCAGGCGTTCGGCCTGTGAAATGTGGGATCGCGCTCCGCGACGAAGTCGAAATTGACGGTGCCGAACGTGGTCTGCGGCTTCTTCAGGGCCGAGCAGGTCTGAACCTCGATGAACTCGTTCTTGAAGTCGCCGCGGGGCAACGCGGCAAGGACGCCGTCGCGCTGCTCGGCGGTGTAGTCATCGTATCCGACGCCGACGGCATCGACCAATACGCCCGCATTGGTGAGCGCGATCTCCGGCCGCATGTATTGCGGGATGCCGGGCGTGGTGTGCAAGGCGATCGCTTCCCACACCAGGTCCGCTTTGGGCTCGGCGATGCCGTGGCTCCTGAGAAATTTGCGCGCCGCATCGGCGCCGTCGACTTCAAACCGTTTTGTCTCGGTATAAAAATGATCGACAAGGCCGAGATCATGAAACAGCGCCGCAACATAAAGCAGTTCAGCGTCGAATTTCAGATTTTGCCTGGCGCCCTTGAGCGCGCCGAACACAAACACGCGGACCGAGTGGTTGAACAACATCTCGGTCTCATATTGCCGCACCAACTCGGCGGCCTCCCGCGCGATCTTGCTGTCCGGGATTCGAATGCCGGAAATCGTGTCCGCCATCATCGCACTCCTGCCCTGTGTAGCGTCCCGGATGCATGCACTGGACGGCCAATGGCGTCACGATTCATGCGCGCCGGCACTCCGCTGCAGTGAATCGCACCCCACTACCTAACCCGCGAAGCGGCAACCGGAAGGCCCCTGCCGCATGAAGATTCTGCAGGGAGACCGTGAGGCTGGTGCAATACGGAAAGCGCGATCGGGTTCAGCCGATCGTGCCTCGCCTGATCCAGCCGAAGCCTGACCGGAAGCAGCCGGCACAGGCTCCGCTGGGTCGTGGCGATCAGTGCCCCGCGGCGATCCGGGTCGGGCCGCAGACGTCGTCCTGCGCGTTGTTGCCGCCGTCGTGGCCGCGGCCGTTGTCCTTCATCCGCCCATGATCGCCATCGCAATTGACGGGAGCGAACGACACGCCGCGATAGACCATGCCGAACGCCGGCGGCACAACGACGTTAAAAGCTTCGTTCGCCGGAAGCGTTGTCGCCGCAACCCTGTCCGTGATGGTGACGACTTGATTCGGATCGGCGCCGGGCTCGACCGAGTTGCCCACGGTCGACGTCACCGCGAAAATCGTCGCGGTGCCGTCGCGGTTGACGCGGCCCGTGATATTGCGCAGGCCGCCGGTTGCCGGATCGGTCGGATAGCCGTTGACATGATAGAGCGTGCCGAGGTTCAGGCCCTTTTGCAGCGTGTAGACAAGGCTCCAGCTGCCGTTGACATAGATCCATTTCTGAAGGCCTGCGGTCGGTGACGTGGCGGCGTCGGCGAGATTGCCGTCACCTTCCTGGGCGACATAAAGCGTCGTCGCGTCGGCGAACCAGATGCCAAACGGATAGAAGCCGTTCGCGCCCGAGTTCGCCGAGGGATTGTTCGGGAAACCCGGAAGAATGTTGAACGCCGTCGAGGCGGCGGTCTCGCGGGTCGGCAGCACGCCCGGCTGGCCGACCTGATAGACGGTGTTGATGCCGTTGCTGCCGCTGCCTTTGGTCACGTAAAGCGTGTTGTCGGAGATCGCGAGACCGCGGAAATTATCGTCCTTGCCGGACTTGTCGGCGGCAAAGCCAAGCTGGGCAACCGAGAAGCCGAACTGGAAGCCATTCTTGCTGCCGGGCGTGCCCTGCTGCACGCCAACCACGGCGTCGGAACCATCGACACCGGGCGTCGCAAGTTGAACGCCGGTGTCGTTGACGACGAGCACCGGCTGGGTGCCGCTGCCGTTGCCGGCGTTGCCGACCGTGAAATACTGGTCGGCCTGGGTGCCATTGACCTTGTTGGCGCGGATCGCGCCGCGGCCATTGTCGCCGCTATAGACATTGACCTTGGTCCGGTGCAGCGAGCCGTCGAAATCCAGCTCCGCGACCACGCGCGCATGCACACCGGTGTCCGGATTGGTCGGGTCGACGTGGTTCGGCGAATTGGAGTTGGAAACGTCCAGCTGGTTCACCGCCGCGTCGTAGCCCATGAACGTCACGGCCTTGCCGTCGGGCGACAAATGCAGCGACAGTTCAGACTTGGAGCTGAAGCTCGTCACGGCCACGTCCGCCGGGACGGTCAGCGCGCCGATTTCGCGCAGCCGACGGCCTTCCAGATGAAATTTCTTGATCACCACCGGCGCAGTCACGCCGAAGTTCGAATCGACGGCCACGTTGTTGAAGGCCCCCGGATAGCTGCCGTCGGCCACAGCCGTCGCGCCGGTCGGCAGCGTCTGGCCTACGGTGACGGTCGATGGGTTGCCCGCGTAGACCGCGGTGCTGACCAGCAATTCGTGCGGATTGCCCGCGGTCTGGGACAGAGCCGGATGGACCGCAAAAAGCACCGGTGAGAGCGCCGTACCCGCGATCAGGCGCCGGACAATGGCGCGGCGAAATGTTTCCGGAGTTGTTTGCGATTTGGCGATTGATTTGAACATGCGAAGACCCCCCATTCTTTGAAAATTGGAATGGGTTTCCTCATACCGGGCCGATCGCAACACTCGTGTGACAGATCGCCGCAGCTCGTGTTCACGTTCCGGAAATCGCGCAGCTCGCGTGCCCGCCGATGTGGGAGACGCTAAAGGACGATGAGATCGGGTCGGATCGTGGTCGCCTTGGCTCATCGTTCGAGCATGATCGCCGCGCAAACGCTTCGCGTTGATCGCTTAGCTGGCCCGTCCGCCAACCCGGCCGACCCGATCCGTTTCGATCGCCCGCAGATAGTCCAGCATCAGACGGCTGGTTGCCGACAGATGCGCGGTGTCGCGGACCACGATCTTCAGCTCGCGCCGTCCCCAATCGTCGCGCAGCGGGATCGCGCGAAGGCCCATGCCGGCGCCGACCACCTCGAAGGCGCGGTCGGGGATCAGCCCGAGCCCCATATTGGCCTGCACCATGCGGCAGACCGCATCGAAGCCGGGTACATTGATGCGCAGCCGCATCGCCTTGCCGGCTTGCGTCGCCGCATATTGCGAGCGCAGATAGATCGAGCTCGCGGTGTGCAAGCCGATATGGTCGAAATCGAGCGTCTCGGTGAACAGCAATGTCTCGCGGCCGGCCAGCCGATGGTCGGCGCGCATCACCACCACCAGATTGTCGTAGCGATAATGGAAGGCCTCGAGCGCGCGGCTGTCGGCCTCGGCGGAGCAGATGCCGATCTCGGCCGCGCCCTCCTCGATGCCGCGCACCACCTGCCCGCTCGGCCGCTCCTGCAGATCGACGCGGAGCAATTCATGCGCGGCGAAGAAGGCGGAGAGATCCTCGGGCAGGTATTGCACGATCGCTGAGAGGTTGGCGAGCATGCGGACATGGCCGCGCACGCCTTGCGAATATTCCGACAGCTCGACCGCGATCTTCTCGACATTGAGCAGCGTCACCCGGGCGTGGTGCAGCAGCGCCTCGCCGGCCGGCGTCAGCGCCATGCCCTTGGCGAGCCGCTTGAACAGCGTGACGCCGAACGCCAGCTCGAAATCGTTCATCCGCTTCGACACCGCCGACGCCGCGATCCCCTCGCGCTGCGCGGCGCGGGTGAGGTTCTGCTCGTCGCAGACCGCAACGAACAGGCGAAGCGTTGTCAGGTCGACCCGGCGGGTCAGCGCGGTCTCCGCCGGCGTGGCGGCGCGCGGAAGGTCTGTCACGATGGAGGAGATCGGCATGGACGGCGTTCCCCAGGAAAGAACGCAGCGTAGCGCTGGAGATGGCGCGGAAGATTCCAAAGCAGTGCGGGATGGAGCGGAATATTGGTAAATGATTCCAACGGTAACCGGAATGATCTAATTTTATTCCAATCTGGCCAACTACCGCCGTCATTGCGAGGCGCGAAGCGACGAAGCAATCCATGTATCAGGAATCGGAGAGATGGATTGCTTCGCTACGCTCGCAATGACGGAGGACTCTCGCTCTAGATCTGCACGCCCGAACGAAAAACGCGGCGCCGGGACGCCGCGTTTCAACCTGTCGGTCGACCGCGCTCGTCAGCCCGCAGCCTTGGCCGGGACGTCGCGTTGGCGCTTCATCACGATCTTGTTCAGCGCGCCGAGATAGGCCTTTGCGGAGGCGACCAGCGTGTCCGGATCGGCGGCGCGGGCGGTCATCGAGCGACCTTCATGGGCCAGACGCACCGAGACTTCGGCCTGCGCGTCGGTGCCTTCGGTCACCGCGTGCACCTGATAGAGTTCCAGCTTGGCCTCGTGCGGCACCAGGCGCTTGATGCAGTTGAAGACGGCATCGACCGGGCCGTTGCCCTCGGCCTCCTCGATCTTGATCTGGCCATCGACATCGAGCTTCATGGTCGCGCGCTGCGGGCCATGGGTGCCGGCGATCACGGTCAGCGAGGTCAGCTTGATGCGGTCGTGCGCGGCCGCCATCTCCTGGTCGACCAGCGCCTCGATGTCCTCGTCGTAGATGTCCTTCTTGCGGTCGGCCAATGCCTTCATCCGCGTAAAGGCATCCTCCAGCTGGTTGGCGCCGAGCTTGTAGCCCATCTCTTCCAGCTTGTGGATGAAGGCGTGGCGGCCGGAATGCTTGCCGAGCACCAGCGAGGACTGCTTCAGACCGACCATCTCGGGCCGCATGATCTCGTAGGTCGAGGCGTCCTTCAGCACGCCGTCCTGATGGATGCCGCTCTCATGCGCGAACGCATTACGGCCGACGATCGCCTTGTTGTACTGCACCGGGAACGAGGTAGCCGCGGACACCACCTTCGAGGCGCGGGTGAGCTGCGTGGTGTCGATCTTGTTCCAGAACGGAAACTTGTCGTTCCGCACATTGATCGCCATCACGATCTCTTCCAGCGCGGCATTGCCGGCGCGCTCGCCGATACCGTTGACGGTGCACTCGACCTGCCGCGCGCCACCGACGACGCCGGCCAGCGAGTTCGCGACCGCCATGCCGAGGTCGTTGTGGCAATGCACCGAGAAGATCGCCTTGTCGGAGTTCGGCACGCGCTCGATCAGCGTGCGCATGAAGTGGGTGTATTCCTCCGGCACCGTGTAGCCGACGGTGTCGGGGATGTTCACCGTGGTGGCACCGGCCTTGATCACCGCTTCGACGATCCGGCACAGATAGTCCATCTCGCTGCGGGTGCCGTCCTCGGCCGACCATTCGACGTCGTCGATCTGGTTGCGGGCGCGGGCGACCATCGCGACCGAGGTCTCGATGACTTCCTCGGGGGTCTTGTTTAACTTCACCCGCATGTGCAGCGGCGAGGTCGCGATCACGGTGTGGACGCGGCCGCGGCGGGCGAACTTCACGGCTTCGGCGCAGCGGTCGATGTCGGCCGGATGGGCACGGGACAGGCCCGCGATGACCGAGTTCTTGGAGCGGCGGGCGATCTCGCTGACCGCCTGGAAATCGCCTTCCGAGGTGATCGGGAAGCCGGCCTCGATGACGTCGACGCCCATGTCGTCCAGGAGTTCGGCGACCTCGAGCTTCTCCTCGAAGGTCATGGTGGCGCCGGGGCACTGCTCGCCGTCGCGCAAGGTGGTGTCGAAAATGATGACGCGGTCCTTCTCGGACTTGTTCGCGGTGGCCATGTCAGAAATTCCTTTAAGCTTTGCGCCCGTCATGTTGCTCCTTGAGCAATTACCTGGGCGATATCAGGGTTCGGTGATCTCGTACAAACCCCTGAGTGCCCAGGCGCAAACGCCCAGCCGGCCCTCAGGGGCAGGTAAGAAGAAGGCCGCCAATAAGCAGGGTGGGCGCTGCGGCAGGGATCGTGGCGGTAGCCTGGGCCACCTCCCCCGAAATCCCATAAATTTGGCCGCGAATCAGCATTGCCAGACCCTGTTGAGCGCCAAAATTCTCGGGCAAAACCATTGACGGTTGGTTGCCGGGACGCGCTGTGCGCCGTCGTTCTAGACGATTATGGCAAGCTGCCGCAATGGGTAAAGATGGTCAGTTGGGTTGACCTATCGTTGCCGCATGGCTGGGGCGCGATCGCCCTCACCTGACTTCCGCCCGGGGCTCAGCTCGTTGCACCGCGGGTATCATCGCCCATGCTCCTCGCCGGACCACAGCCACGTGCCGCAGCATCCAGGTGTGAAGCCAACCAGCGAGGATCACGGACACGATCGTGATCACCAGACCGCCGATCAGGTCCGCGACGTAGTGACCGCCGACGATCGGCGTTGCCAGGATCATGCCCAGATTGACGAGCGTCATCGGGATGCGCAGCCAGCGGATGTTCCAGCTTGCCCAGATCAGGATCAGGGCTGCCGCGCAATGGAAGCTAGGAAACGCGATCAGTCCCTTGCCCTGGAAATTGCGCAGGCTTCTGAGGCTTCCTTCGCGAATCCGGATCAGCTCATCGATCCAGCCGTCGGACGACAGCGGCAAATTCCGGAACGAGGATATCTCGGTATCGCTGAGATGCAGATGGGTCCACGCCGTGGTGGCCGGAACCAGGGCAAAAATCCCAATCGTCAGCAGCAGTGATATGATCGCCGCCAGGATGAATTTCTCAAGCGTCTTGACATCCTTCTTGATGGCCAGCGCCAGGATCACAACATTTGGCAGATAAAAAATCGAGTTATAGAATTCGCTCACGATGCGGACCATCGTGTCCGAGCCCGCGAAGAACCCCGCATAAGCTCTCCAATCATATCCGATCAGCTGATCAGCACGCAGCAATTGGTCGTCGATCAAGGGACGGCTGACTGTCGCGGCGGCATAGGTCAACATCGTCGCGGCGATCGCAACCACCAGATTCTGCGACCAGCAGTTTATGAACAATTGGACGAATTGGATTCGCAGTCCCTTTGTCACGAGGTAGGCGCTGAGCAAGATCGCTGCCATCCCGCCATAGCCGGCCCAATTGACATCGACGTGCCGGAATCCGGACCAATGGAAGGCAGCAAAGCAACCAGCCAGGAACAGCAGGACAGGCGCCCATAGCACGCCCCTCAGCGCGTCATCGTTCGGGTTGTGACTGCCTGTCGCTAAATCTGTGGTTGCCATACCCCCATGTTGCGTCAATTCATTAAGATTGCCTTGCGAGCGGCCGGTACGCGCTGGGAATATCCGCATGCGACAAACATGGGACGCGGCGCCTACTTCTTTGCAGACGTCTTCTCACCCGCGCCGCCCTTGCCTTCCGCCTCCAGCGCCGCGCGGACGCGCTTGAATTCGCTTAAGTCGGCCTTGTCGACTTCAGGGAATTTCAGGTCGAGCCCGTCGAGGGCGTTGACGATGGTCGAGCCGATCAAGACGCGGGCGAACCATTTGTGGTCGGCGGGCACGATGTGCCAGGGCGCCTCTTTGGTTGCGGTGTGATGGATCATGTCCTGATAGGCGGCCTGATATTTGGCCCACAGCTTGCGCTCGGCGACGTCGGCCATCGAGAACTTCCAGTTCTTGGCCGGCTCCTCGAGCCGGTCGAGGAAACGCTGGCGCTGCTCCTCCTTGGAGACGTTGAGGAAGAATTTCAGGATCACGGTGCCGTTGCGCGACAGATAGCGCTCGATCGCCGCAATGTCATCGAAGCGTTCGTGCCAGATGTTCTTAGTCACCAGCTTCTTCGGGATCTTCTGCTTGTCGAGCACCTCCGGATGCACCCGCACCACCAGGCACTCCTCGTAATAGGAGCGGTTGAAGATGCCGATGCGGCCGCGCTCCGGCAGCGCGATCATGGCGCGCCACATGAAGTCGTGGTCGAGCTCCCTGGTCGAGGGCTGCTTGAAGGAGGAAACCTCGCAGCCCTGCGGATTGACGCCCTCGAACACGCTCTTGATCGCGGAATCCTTGCCGGCGGCATCCATGCCCTGGAAGATTAGTAGCAGCGACCAGCGGTCCTGGGCGTAGAGCTTCTCCTGGAAGTCGTTGAGCCGCTTGCGGTTGGCCTCGATGATCTTGCCGCCGGCGTCCTTGTCGATGCCGCCCTTCTCGGCGGTCGGATACGATTTGAGGTGAAATTCGCCCGACCCGTCGAAGCGGAACGGCGCGACGAAGGGCTTCAGTTCATCGGCGAGCGATGGGGACGGTTTGTTGCTCATGGCTTCTCGACGGCTTGCGTGGCGATTTGATCCGGTCGATCACGCTACCAAGAATGCCCTTGGGCAGGAAGATGATGAACAACACCAGCAGTACGCCATAGACCAGATTGTCCCAGCCGACCGCCTTGGTGCCGAAAGAGATCCGCAGCACCTCGGCCAGCACGATGGTGATGACGGCGCCGACCGTCGGTCCCAGCGCGACATAGACGCCGCCGACGATCGCCGCGAACACCATCTGCAAGGAGACCGCGATGCCGCTCACCGTGTCGGGCGAGATGAACATCTGGTATTGGCAGTAGAGCGCACCCGACAGCGCGGTCATCAGCGCGCTGATCAGGGTGATCTTGAGCTTCTCGGCGGTGACGTTGACGCCGGCCGCGGCGGCGGCATCCTCGTCCTCCGAGATCGCCTCCATGGCATGGCGGATCATGCTGCGATCGATCGCGCGCCAGATCACGAGGCCTAAGACCCAGACCGCGAGCGCGATCAGATACCAGGTGGTCTTGTCGTCGAATTGCAGCGCGAGCAGCCCCTTGCCGCTCGGGGCGCGCTGCGGGGTGTAGCCGAGCGAGCCGCCGGTATAGTCGCGGGTCGCGGTGATGACCTGCAGCACGATGCCCGACAGCGCCAGTGTCACCAGCACGAAATAGTGCCCGGTGATGCGGAAGCGGAAGCAGGGATAGGCGACGACGAGCGCGAGCACGCCGGCGGTCGCCATGCTGACGGGAATGCCGATCCAGGGCGACACGCCCAGATGGTTCCACAGCAGCGCGGTGACATAGGCGCCGATGCCCATGAAGCCGCCATGGCCGAGCGAGACCAGGCCGAAGCGCCCCATGATCGACCACGAGGTGTAGGCGAACGACCAGATCAGGATCAGCACCAGCACGTGCAGATGATAGGGATCGCGATGCACGAAGGGCACCGCGACGAGCGCGATCAGCGCGATGATCCAGCCGGCGGCTTGCCTGTTCACGAGCGCCTCGCCAGGAGGCCCGCGGGCCGGATGAACATCATGACGATGAAGAAGGCAAAGGCCAGCACGTAACCCCATTCGAGATCGGAGAACAGGCCGCCGAGCGAGATGATCTCGGCGAACACGAAGGCCGCGATGAAGCCGCCGATGAAATTGCCGAGCCCGCCGAGCACGCAGATCAGGAAGGTGATCGGCCCGAACGACAGGCCGACGAACGGATGCACGTCATATTGCAGCACCAGGAGGCAGGCGGCGAGGCCGGCAAGCCCGCCGCCGATCGCCGAGGTGACGAGATAGATGCGCTTGGGGTCGACGCCCATCAGCGGCATGATCTGGCGGTCCTGCGCGATGGCACGGATCGCGGTGCCGGTGAAGGTGCGGGTCAGGAACAGATAAACGCCGATCATGCCGAGCAGCGCGGCAGCGAACGACAGCAATCGCGCGTAGCTGAAATTCATCTCGCCGAGCGCGAGCACCGGCAGGCGGATGCCGAGATTGCGGAAGTCGATGCCGAAGGCGACGGTGGCAAAGCTCTGCAGGATGAACAGCACGCCGCCGGTGGCGAGCAGCTGGTTGATCGGCGGCGCGGTCAGGAGCGGGGCGATCACGAAGAAATGCAGCGCGGCGCCGAGCAGCGCCACCAGCAGGATCACCAGCGGCGCGGCGGCCCAGTATGGCAGGCCGTAATACTGCACGAGATAGTACATGCCGTACATGCCGATCATGACGAGTTCGGCGTAGCAGATCCAGGTGACGTCGATGACGCCGAAGATCAAATTGAGCCCGAGCGCAAGCAGCGCCAGCACGCCGCCGAGCAGGATGCCGTTGATGACGGCCTCCAGCAGGTAGATGTCGAAGATGTCGAGGAAGGATTGCATGGTGGCTCTGCCCCTAGACCGTAACGTCACTCGTTCCCGTCATCCTGAGGAGCCGCGAAGCGGCGTCTCGAAGGATGTACGGCCCGGCTGGTGGCCGTCGATCCTTCGAGACGCGGCTAACGCCGCTCCTCAGGATGACGGGAAACGGGGTGAGCACGCTTGCCAGATGTGATGTCATCATCCTCACACCCCGAGATACGCCTGCTTGATGGTGTCGCTCGCCGCGAGCTCCGCCGCTGCCCCGGCGGCGCGGATGCTGCCGGCTTCCAGCAGATAGGCGCGGTCGACCACGCGCAACACCTGCTGCACGTTCTGCTCGACGATCAGCACCGTAAGCCCGCTTGAGCGGATGCGCTTGACGAGCTCGAACACCTGCTGCACCACGACCGGCGCGAGGCCGGCCGACGGCTCGTCGAGCAGCAGCAGTTTCGGGTTCGACATCAGCGCACGACCGATCGCGCACATCTGCTGCTCGCCGCCCGACATCGTGCCGGCCATCTGGTGCTGGCGCTCCTTCATGCGCGGAAACAGCTCGAACACGAAGTCCAGCCGCTCGGCGTAATGCGCGCGCGCACCCGCCATGTAGGCGCCCATCTTCAGGTTGTCGGCGACGGTGAGCCGGGGAAACAACCGGCGATTTTCCGGCACATGCGCGATCCCGAGGCTGACGATGCGATGCGGGGGCGTCGCGATGACGTTCACGCCTTCCATCGCGATCATGCCCCTGATCGGTCGGATCAACCCGGAGATCACCCGCATCAAGGTGGTCTTGCCGGCGCCGTTCGGGCCGATCACGCCGACCGCTTCGCCCGCCTTGACGTCGAGGCTGACGTCGAACAGCGCCTGGAAGCTGCCATAGCCCGCGTCGATCGATTTCAATTCCAGCATGCGCTCACGCCCCGATCCGGCGCCGCGCCTGGGCTGCGGCCGCGGCTGCGAGGCTCGCATCCGCATCGGTGCCGAGATAGACCTCGATCACTCTTGCGTCGCCGGCGACATCGGCCGGCAGGCCCTCGGCGATCTTCTCGCCGTGATCGAGCACCATCACGCGATCGACGACGCGCATCAATACGCCCATGATGTGCTCGACCCAGATGATGGTGATGCCGAGTTCGTCGCGGATCCGGCGCAGCATGTCGGCGGCCTGGTCCATTTCGGCCTCGTCGAGGCCGCCAAGGCTCTCATCCGCGAGCAACAGCTTCGGGCCGGTGGCGAGCGCCTTGGCGAGCTCGAGCTTCTTCAGGCCCGCGGCGCCCAGGCCCTCGACGCTGGCGTGACGATCGGTCGGCAGCCCGACCATCGCGAGCGCCCGCTCGGCCGCCTCCTCGGCCTTGCCGCGGCTGTGGCGGCCCTGGCCGTAGAAGCCGGCGAGCACGACGTTCTCGAAGATGCTGAGGCGATGGAACGGCCGCGGGATCTGGAAGGTTCGGCCGATGCCACGGTTGATGATCCGGTGCGGGGCGAGCCCCGCGATCTCGTGACCGTCGAACAGGATCGAGCCGGAGGTCGGCGGCAAGGTGCCCGAGAGCATGTTGAAGATCGTGCTCTTGCCCGAGCCGTTCGGGCCGATCAGGCCGAGGATCTCGCCCTGCTCGACGCGGAACGACACGTTGTTGACGGCACGAAAGCCGCCAAACCGCTTGACCAGGCCTTCGACGGCGAGCACGGCAGTTCCCTTCGCGAGCGAGCTATTTGTAGCTGTAGGTGGTGCCGGCCGGCAGCGGCAGCTCGGTCTCGCGCTGCATCTGGCTCTTCGGCCACACCACATAGGATTTGTCGTCGATATATTGCAGCACCACTGGGAACGAGCGCGCGTTCTGCCCGGCATACTGCTCTCCCTCGCCGTAGAACTTCACGCCATAGCCGAGCATGGTGCCGCCCTCGGGTATGTCGGTGTCGAGCGCGGCCTTGCGCAGCGCATCCGGATCGACGCCGCCATACTTCTTGATCGCGCGCGGCAAGACGTCGTCGAGGAAGACATAGGCGTTGGCCGCGCCGATGCCGACATGGGCGGAACGGATCGGCACGCCGGGCTTCAGCCGGTCAAACTCCTCGCCGACCATATTGATGACCGGCGGCAGCTTGGGATCCATGTTCTTCTGGTTGGCAAGCCAGATCGAAATCGGGTCGGTGTTGAAGAGATAGTTGGCGTCGGTGCCGAGCCCTTCCTTCAGCTTTTCGTAGACGCCGTAGCCCGCGCCATGGCCGACGATGGCGCCGAACTTCAATCCCTGCTCGCGGGCCTGGCGGAACAGCAGGGTAATGTCCGGATTGTAGCCGGTATGGAAGATCACGTCGGGCTTGGCGCGCTTCAGCTTGGTCACCAGCGCCGACAAATCGGGCGCGGTTGCCGAATAGCCCTCCTTGAGCACGATGTTGAAGCCGGCCTTCTTGGCGCCGGCCTCATTGCCCTTGGAGACGTCGACGCCATAGGCGCCGTCCTCATGGATGATCGCGACGCGGAGATCCTTCGGCTCCTTGCCGAACTTGGACATCGAGTAGTGCGCGATGAAGTCGGTCGTCATCATGCCGTACTGGTTGCCGGCGGCCTGCGGACGGAACACGTATTTGTAATTCTTGCCGTCGAACACGCCCGAGGAAATGCAGGTCGTGATCCACATGAACTTCTTCATCTGCTCGACCCGCGCCGACACCGGCACGCATTGCGCCGAGGAGAAGAAGCCCATCACCATGTCGACCTTTTCCTGCTCGAGCAGGCGGACGGCCTCGTTGATCGCGATGTCGGGCTTGCTCTGCGCGTCGGCATAGACTGCCTCGACCTTGTAACCCTCGACGCCGGTCTTGGCGTAATGGTCGAGCATGATCTTGACGCCGGTGTATTGCAGCTCGGAGCCGCCGCCGGCCAGCGGGCCGGTCAAATCGAAGATCACGCCGATCTTGATCTTCTTGTCCTGCGCATGCGCTGCATTGGCCACACCAAGCGCCGCAAGCGCGACAGATAGACCCGCAAGCCAGCGGGCAGCCCTCCTGACCGGCATGAATCCCTCCCCAGAGATTGTGCACTGCATTTTTTGTTGTCGTGCCGCCCCCTATCACAGGGGGAGCGGCCGATGATGTCAAGCGCGATGGCTGCGTCCGCACCGCGCAGGCTTGCGCAAAGTTTCGGCGGAGCGGTACCGACGCGCAGCGCTCCGGCGTGCGCTTGACGGCGGCAATTTATCCGCGCGGCCGTTCCATGCCGGCCCGTTTGATTGCCGTGAGCAAAATATCGCTGTCCGAGACAAGAAAATCGATCAGGCGCTTGGCGGCTTCCGGCGCTAGGACCGATCGACATTCAGGATTCCCAAGCGGTTTGATCGCTGATTCATAGAGTTCCGTGATTCGAGACACGGAGCAGATGGTGGCGGCGAAACGATATGAGCTGACGGAGGCGCAATGGGCGAGGATTGCGCCACTGCTGCCGGGGAAAGCTGGCGACCCGGGACGTACGGCTGCGGACAATCGACTGTTCGTCAACGGATGTTTGTGGGTTTTGCGATCGGGCGCACACTGGAGCGACCTGCCGGAACGGTACGGCAAGTGGAAAACGGTGCATCAGCGCTTCAGCCGCTGGT